>CALKJX010000153.1 GCA_937995555.1 uncultured Elioraea sp. | reverse complement strand
CGCCGGGCGATCTCGCCCGCGCCGCCCTGGTGCGGGCGTTCCTCGGCGCGCCGCGCCTGGTCGTGCTCGAGGATCCGACCGGCACGGCCGGGACCGAGATTCTGCCCGCCCTGCTCGCTGCGATCCGCGCCGTGCGCGATCGCGGCGGCGCGGTGCTGTGGCTCACGCACCGTGCGGGTGAGGTGTCCGATCGCTTCATGCCGGCAACGCAGCGCTGGAGCCTGCTCGGCCAGCGGCTGGCGCCGCTCGCGGCCCGTGCGGCATGAGGGGCCCGGCCCACCTGCCCCGCGTGAACGAGGCGGTCGGGGCGCTCGTGCTGGCGGCGCTGGCGGTGTTCGCCGTCGCGGTGCTGCAGGCCGGCGTGCTCGGCCCGCTGCTCCGCCCCGCGCTCACGTTGCGCGTGATCCTGCCGCCCGAGGGCACGGCCGGGCTCTCGGCCGGCGCGTCGGTCGAGGTGCTGGGCACGCGCGCGGGGCAGGTGCGGCGGATCGTGATCGATCCGCGCCAGCAGCTCCATGCCGATGTGCGGCTCGACCAGGGCATGGACGTGTTCGTCCGCCGCGACAGCCGCGTCTTCATCCGCCGCCAGTTCGGCATCGCGGGCGCGGCCTACCTGGAGATCAGCCGCGGCGTCGGCGAGCCGCTCGACTGGGACTACGCGGTGCTGGAGGTGACGCGCGAGCAGGCGCCGACCGAGACGCTCGGCGAGCTCATCGAGGATCTCCGCAACCGGCTCCTGCCCGTGTTCGACGATGTCGGCCGGATCACCCGCTCCGCCGCCGAGATCACCGAACTGATCGCGCGCGGCCAGGGCTCGGTCGGGCGGCTGCTCGCCGATGACACGCTGGTGCGCGACCTCGAGACCGCCGCCGCCCAGCTCGACCGCACTCTCGCCGAGGCCAATCTCGTGGTGGCCGATGTCCGCGACGCGATGCGCTCCGCCGGGCTCGCCGCCGAGGGTCTGCCGCGGCTGCTCGCGACGGCCGAGCGCGCGCTCGCCAATGTCGAGGCCGCCACGCGGGAGGTCGCGCGCGCCAGCCCCGAGGCGCCGCGCATCGCGCGCGATGCCGCTGCGGCGGTGGCGACCCTGCCCGGCCTGCTGACCCAGGTGCAGCAGGCGACCGCCGAGCTCGACCGGCTGCTGGTCGCGCTGCGCACGCACCCGCTGATCGGCGGCGGCCGGGCGCCGGAGGAACAGCCGCGCGTGCCGGCCCGCGAGGTGCGTCCGTGAGGCGGATCGTCGCGCTCGCGCTGCTGTGCGCGGCCTGCGGCGGCCCCCCGCCCCCGGAGCCGCCCGACCAGACCCTGGCGCGCCAGACCCGCACCGCCATGCTCGCCTGGCAGCAGGACCGGCCCGCGCAGGCGGCCGCGCTGTTCCGCGAGGCGCTGCGCCGCGCCCAGGCACGCGACGACCTTGAGGCGATCGCCGATCTCGCCGCGAGCCTCGCCGCGGCGGAGTTGCGGCTGGGCAATGCCGAGGCGGCGCGCGATGCGGCCGCGGCCGCGCGTGCCGAGGTGAACCGCCGCGGCGGCACGATACCGGCGGAACTGCCGCTCGCCGAGGCGGCCGCGCGCTGGCGGCTCGGCGATGCGGCGGGGGCGCGCGCGCTGACCGCGTCCATCCGGGAGGGCGAAGCCGGCGCGCGCGCCCGCTTCATCGAGGGGCTGATCGCCGCCGAGGCGGGTGATGTCGCAGCCCTCGCCGCCGCGCGCGCGGCCTTGCCGCCGACCGAGGTGCCGGATCTTGTCGCTGATCGTCTTGAGCTGGACGGCCGCGCGGCCCTGCTCGCCGGCGACCCTGGCGGTGCCCGCAGCGCCCTGCTGCGCGCCGCCGAAGCCCGCCGGGAGGCACGCGACTATCCCGGCATGGCACGCGCGCTCACGCTGGCGGGCGACGCCGCTTCGCGGGAGGGACGGCTCGCCGAGGCGGCGGACCTGGCTCTCAGGGCCGGACGAAGTGCTGCCGTGAACGGCGATGCGCGGGCAGCGCGCGCGTGGCTCGATCAGGCGGTCCGGCTCGCGCGCCAGGCGGGCAGCGCGGATGTGCTCGCCGCCGCCGAGGCCGAACAGCGGCGCCTCGCCGCACGCTGATCACGGGGCGACGATCTTGCCCGGGTTCATGATGCCGAGCGGATCAAGCGCCTGCTTGAGGGCGCGCATCACCGGCAGCGCCTCGCCGTGCTCGGCGGCCAGGAACGGCATCTTGCCATAGCCGACGCCGTGCTCGCCGGAACAGGTGCCGTCCATCGCCAGTGCCCGCATCACCAGCCGGTCGTTCGCGGCAGAAGCGCGCGCGAGTTCCTCCGCATCATCGGGATCGACCACGAAGACGAGGTGGAAGTTGCCGTCGCCGACATGCCCGACCAGCGGGGCCAGTAGACGGTTCTCGGCGAGGTCGCGTTTCGTTTCGAGAATGCAGTCGGCCAGCCGCGAGATCGGCACGCAGACATCGGTGGGCCAACCCTTCGCACCCGGGCGGAGCGCCAGCGCGGCGTAATACGCCTCATGGCGCGCCTGCCAGAGCCGGTTGCGCGCTTCGGCCTCGTGGGCGAAGGCGAACTGGCCGCCGCCGTGATGCGCCGCGATCGCCTGCACGGTCTCGATCTGCTCGGCAACCCCCGCCTCGGTGCCGTGGAACTCGAGGAACAGCGTCGGCGTCTCGGGATAGGCGAGCTTCGAGAACCGATTGCAGGCCGCCATCTGCACCTCGTCGAGCAGCTCGATGCGCGCGAGCGGCACCTGCATCTGCATCGTCTCGATCACGGTGCGCACGGCAGCACCCAGCTCGGGGAACGAGCACACCGCGGCGGCCATCCGCTCGGGCACGCCGAACAGCCTGAGCGTGACGCCCACGATCACGCCGAGCGTGCCCTCGCTACCGACGAACAGGCGCGTCAGGTCATAGCCGGCGGCGGATTTGCGCGCCCGGCCACCCGTGCGCACCAGCCGCCCGTCGGCCAGGACCACCGAAAGACCGAGCACGACCTCACGCATCGTGCCATAGCGCACCGCGTTGGTGCCCGAGGCGCGTGTCGCCGTCATGCCGCCGATCGAGGCATCGGCGCCGGGATCGATCGGGAAGAACAGGCCGGTGTCACGCAGATGCGCGTTCAGCTGCTTGCGCGTCACCCCGGGCTCGACCGTGCAGTCGAGATCCTCGGGGCTCACGCGCAACACGCGGTTCATGCGCGAGACGTCGAGCGATACCCCGCCCTGCAATGCCGCGACATGCCCCTCGAGGCTCGTTCCTGTGCCGAACGGGATGACCGGCACACGATGCGCCGCACAGAGCCGGACGACCTCCTGCACCTCGTCGACCGTCTCGGCGAACACGACGGCATCGGGCGGGGCAGGGGCGTGCCAGGACTCGTCGCGGCCGTGCTGGTCGCGCACCGCGGCGGCGGTCGAGCAGCGATCGCCGAGGCGCGCGCGCAAGGCCGCGATCACGCGGTCGCGGCGCGCCGGTTCGAGGGGACGGACGGCGGACGGCTGGGCCATGCTGCTCGGCTACGGTGAAGGGCTCGGCGGAGGATAGGCGCGGCCGCCGGATCGCGCCATCCTGCGACGGCCGTCCACTGCGCGAGAGCCCCGATGCGCCTGCTCGTCGTCAACAGCAACACCACCGCCGCCGTGACCGAGCGCATCGCCGGCGAGGCCCGGCGCGCGGCCGCCCCGGGCACGGACGTGATCGCCATGACCGCCCCCTTCGGTCTGCCGCTCATCGTCACCGCCTCGGACTGGCAGGTCGCGGGTACGGCGACGCTCGCCGCCCTCGGCGCCGCGCGCGGGACCTACGACGCGGCGATCATCGCCTGCTTCGGCGATCCGGGTCTCGAAGCCGCCAAGGAGCGTGCGGGCGTGCCCGTGCTCGGCATCAGCGAGGCGGCGTTCCACGCGGCGGCGATGCTGGGGCGGCGCTTCGGCGTGGTCAGTTTCACGCGCGCGCTGGAGCCGATGTATGTGGACTGCCTCGCCCGGCATGGGCTTGCGTCACGCTGCGCCGGCTTCCGCTCGGGTCCCGGCTTCACCGGCGATCCCGGCACGGTCGCCGAGGATCGGGCGGCGATGGTGCTGGAGCTGATCGACGAGGCCGTGCGGCTGGACGGCGCCGACGTGGTGATCGTCGCCGGCGGCCCGCTCGCAGGGCTTGCGCGCAGGCTTGGGCCGCAGGCGCCGGTACCGCTCATCGACGGCGTGACAGCTGCCGTCGCGCTCGCTGAGGCCCTGGTGCGGCTCGCACCGACGCTAGCGCGGCGCGAGGCGCGCGCCTCGAGGGGGCTCGACCCGGGGCTCGCCGCGTTGTTCCAGTGACCGCAACCGCGGGCTCAGGCGATCATGCGGTCCCAGAACGCCTCGGCATACTGCCGGAACCACACGGAATAGCGCTCCGGGCGTGCTGCCATGTCGCGGCGCAACGCTGCCGCATCCATCCAGGCGCAGTCCTCGACCTCCTCGGGGTCCGGTGCGCAGGATCCATCCCAGACACCGCCGAACACGTGGACGTATTCGTGTTCGACCAGGTCGCGCCCGACCGGCGCGCGATAGATCGTCTCGAACAGCTTCGCGAGCACGGGCACGCGGATGCCCATCTCCTCGCGCAGCCGCCGCACAGCGGCCTCGGCGACCGCTTCGCCGGGGCGGGGATGACTGCAGCAGGTGTTGGTCCAGACGCCGCCGGAGTGATACTTGCCCGCGGCTCGGCGCTGCATCAGCAGCTTGCCCTCCGGCGAGCGCAAGACCACCGAGAGGGCCCGATGCAGGCGCCCTTCGCGATGCGCGGCGAGTTTCTCCATCACGCCGAGCGGCCGGTCCTGCTCGTCCACGAGCACGACCTGCTCGATGTCCGAGCGTGGCCGCTCGGCGACGACATCGAGCGGCATCGACAGCGCGCTCACACGAAGATGTCCGCCGGCGCGTCACGCCTCAGGCCGGCGCCCAGGGTGCGGCCGAGACGCTGCGCATCCTTGGGCGATCCCTCGATGCTGCGCTTGAGCAGGAACGAGCCGTCGGCGCGCGCGACCAGTCCGGTCAGGCGCAGCGTGCCCTCCGCGGTCAGGCGGGCATAGCCGCCGATCGGCGTGCGGCAGGAGCCATCGAGCGTCGCGAGCAGCGCCCGCTCGGCGGTCGAGACCGCGCGGGCCTCCCAGTCCTCGATCGCGGAGAGGAGCTCGCGCAGCTCCTCGTCGCTCTCGCGCACGGTGACGCCGACGATTCCCTGCCCGGCCGCCGGCACCATGACCTCGGGATCGAGCACGATCCCGGCCTCGTGTTCGAGGGCCAGCCGCTTGAGCCCGGCGACGGCGAGCATCGAGGCGGCGAACTCACCCCCATGCACCTTGGCGAGCCGCGTCTGCACGTTGCCGCGGATCATCGCCACCGACAGATCCGGGCGCGCATGCAGGAGCTGCGACTGGCGCCGGACCGAGGACGAGCCGACAACCGCGCCGCGCGGCAGCGCGCCCCAGGGATCGGCGGGATCGATCGTGCCGCAGACGCCGCCCAGCACCACCGCATCGCGCGGGTCCTCGCGCTTGAGCGTGCAGGCGAGCACGATCCCGGGCGGCAGTTCGGTCTCGAGGTCCTTCAGGCTGTGGACCGCGAAATCGACCCGTCCGTCCAGCAGCGCCTCGTGGATCTCCTTGGCGAACAGACCCTTCCCGCCGACCTCGGCGAGCCGCTTGTCCTGGATGCGGTCGCCCGTGGTGGTTATCACGTGTTCCTGGAACGCATCGATCTGGCGCAGCAGCGGGCAGAACCGCGTGACGAGGCCAAGAAAGTCACGCGTCTGCCAGAGTGCCAGCGGGCTGCCGCGCGTGCCGACGCGCAGCGGCAGCGCCGGGCCGTGCGGGCGGACCATCGCTCCGTCGGGCATGGAGGGACGTGGCCGTGCACCGACCTTCCCCGCGGAGGCGGGCCGGAGGGCCGGATGATCGAGGTCGAGTGGCGGCATCATCACGCTCCGGCAGCGATCATCACGAGGCGGCCCCGCGGCCCCAGGCGGGCACGAGACCGGTCAGATGGGCGAGGTTCTTGAAGAAGATGCGCACATGGGCGAGCGGGCGGGCCTTCACCAGCTCCTTGTTCATGTAGGCATCCCAGGTGAGGTACTGGACGTCCGGGTCGCGGCAGATCGAGACGAAGCGTTCCCGACGCGCATCGTTGCAGTACCAGTAGGACTGCATGATGCCGAGCATCCAGAACACCGGCCCGTGCAGGCGCATGAAGCGTCGCCGCGCGGTTGCCAGCGCGCCCGCCTTGCCGGTGGCGAGGAACTCGTCCACCGCATGGGCCGCGAACCGCCCACCGAGCATCGCGTAGTAGATGCCCTCGCCCGAGGCCGGGGCGACGATGCCGGCGGCATCGCCGGCGAGCAGTACGTTCCGCCCGTCGTCCCACCGCTTCAGCGGCTTCAGCGGGATCGGTGCGCCTTCCCGGCGGATCGTCTCGACACTGTCGAGCCCCGCGACCTCGCGCAGTTCCTTCACGGCTCCCTTGAGGCTGAAGCCCTTGTGCGCCGAGCCGGTTCCCACGCTCGCCGTGTCGCCGTGCGGGAAGATCCAGGCGTAGAAGTCGGGCGAGAGCGTGCCGCGGTAGTACACGTCGCAGCGCTCGCCGTCGTACTGCGCCGGTGTTGCGCTCCTGGGTGCGCGGACGATCTCGTGATAGGCGAACACGAACGGGGTCTCGTCCGCGCCCGGAACGCATTGCCGGCCCACGGCGGAGAGCGCGCCGTCCGCGCCGATCACCGCGCGCGCACGCACGGCGGCCAGCGGCGCGTCGGGGTCTGCCCCCTTCGGCCGGTAGCGCACGATCGTGCTCCCGCCCTCGCGCTCGATCCGCTCGAAGGTGCCGGCGCGGCGCTCGGCGCCGAACAGCGCGGCACGATTGCGCAGCCACTCGTCGAAATGCTCGCGATCGACCATGCCGACGAAGCCGCCGTCACTCACCGGCATTGCCGCCTCGCGCGCCGAGGGCGAGACGATCCGCGCCGAGGTCACGCGCGCGACCAGCAGGCTCTCGGGTACCGCGAAATCGGTGATCAGCTTGGGCGGGATCGCGCCGCCGCAGGGCTTGATGCGCCCGGCCTTGTCGAGCAGCAGCACGTGGCGGCCGGCGCGCGCGAGATCCGCCGCAGCGGTCGCACCCGCCGGCCCGCCACCGACCACGACGACATCGATGCCCTCGGTGCTCATCGCTCGACGCCTCCGCTGATCGCCGGGATCGGCATGGCTGCGGCGCGCTGGCGCGCGATGCCGAGCGCGAGCCAAGCCGAGATCAGGAACAGGATCGCATCACCGCTGAACACGGCCGCGTAGCCGCCGACCGTCGAGTCGAGTGCCAGCCGCGCGACATCAAGTGCCGCCGCGCCGAGCAGCCCGCCGAGCCCGAAGGCGATCGCCTGCGCCGCGCCCCAGAGCCCCATGCGCACGCCCTCGCGCGACTCGCGGCCGCGGCTGACGAGCTGCATCATCGTCGCGATCGCACCGGCAGCGAACACGCCGTTGGCGAGCCCGAGCGCGAAGTACGAGGTGGCGAGCGGCCATCCATCGCCGATGAAACCCGCCGCAGCGAGGCCGAGCATCGCCGCCGCCGCCGAGAGGCAGCCGCCGATCGTGAAGGTCTTCAGCGCCGTGACGCGATGTCCGCCGAATGCGGTTCCCGCGATCGCAACGATGATCATGCCGAGCAGGACGCCGCCGTGCTGGAGCGAGGCGAGGCGCGTGGACTCGCCCAGCGTTCGGCCGAACACGGCGCCCGCGAAGGGCTCGAGGATCAGATCCTGAGCCGAATAGGCCAGCATCGAGACGAACACGAACACCGTGAAGCGGCGCGCCTCGGGCTCGGCCCAGACCTGCGCCAGCGCCTCGCGGAACGGCACCTTGGCCGGCTTCTTCTCGATCGCCTGCGGCGCGACCGAGCGTTCCACGCCCCAGACAGCGATCACAGCGAGCATAAAGGCGGCGGCCGAGACCCCGGCACAGACCGCGACAAGCCGCTCGGGCGAATAGGGATCGAGCAGCCGGCTCGCGACCGCGGTCGTCACTACGAAGCCTGCGATCATCATGATCCAGACGATCGAAGCTGCGGCAGGCCGGCGCTCGGGCGCGGTGCGGCTCGCGAGCAGCACCAGCAGAACCGTGCCGGCCGCGCCGACACCGAGCCCGACCAGCAGGAACGCGACCACTGCGAGCGCGATTCCCGCCCTCACGTCCGTCGCCATCCAGGCGGTCGCGACCGCGGCGAGCGTGCCGCCCAGCGCCAGCACGGCCATGCCGCCGATGATCCAGGGCGTGCGCCGCCCGCCCATGTCGGAGCCGTGGCCCATGCGCGGGCGCATCATCTGCACGGCGTAGTGCATCGCGACCAGCAGACCCGGCAGCGTGGCCGGCAGCGCGAGCTCGACGATCATCACCCGGTTCAGCGCCGAGGTGGTGAGCACGACGATCGCGCCGAGCGCGGTCTGGACAAGGCCGAGCCGGACGATGCCGGCCCAGGAGAGCGTGCGCGCCGTCACGACGCGACCCCCGCGACCAGCGGCGCGACCGCGAAGGCGGAGGCGAGCATGCCGAGCACGTAAAGGCTCGTGCCGGTGGCGTTGTACCAGGGTGCGCGGCCGCGCGGATCGGCGAGCAGGCGCCGCATCAGCGCAACCTGCACGACCAACAGCAGGCCGACGATCGCGGCGTGGACCGGCCGGCCCCAGGCGACCAGCAGACCGATCACGACGAGCTGGGGGGCGGCCATCACCACGCAGGCGAGCCATGCTGCAGCGTCCGTGCCAAGCTGCACCGGCAGGGAGCGGATGCCCATGCGCCGATCGCCCTCGACCGCCTTGAAGTCGTTGAGCGTCATGATGCCGATCGCGCCAAAGCTGTAGAGCGCGGCCAGGGTGAAGATGCGCCAGTCCGGCGCGCCAGCGGCGATGATCGCCGCGCCCGTCACCCATGGCAGGCCCTCGTAGCAGGCGGCGCACGCGGTGGCGGACAGCCAGCCGTCACGCTTCAGCCGGAGCGGCGGCGCCGAGTAGGCCCAGGCGATCCCCACGCCGAGCACGGCGGCCCAGAACACGAAGGCGCCGAGCAAGGCCGCGACCGCCAGCGACAGCGCGGTCCATACGAGCGCGATCCAGAGCCCCCAGCGCCCGGGAATGCGGCCCGAGGGGATCGGCCGGCCAGGCTCGTTGATCGCATCGACATGGCGGTCGAACCAGTCGTTCACCGCCTGGCTCATACCGCACACCAGCGGTCCCGCCAGCAGCACGCCGAGCAGCACCACCGGCAGCGACGGCCAGGACGGGCCGCCGGCGGACACGACGCCGCAGCCGAACGCCCACATCGGCGCGAACCAGGTGATCGGCTTGAGGAGTTCGAGCACCGTCAGCGGCGACGGCACCCGGACAGGGCGGGACCCGGTGGCGTATGCGCGACCGATCCCGCCCGGCATCAATCCCCCTCGCCGCCGTCGTCGGGGCTGATGAGCCCGTAGCGGCGCAGCTTCACGTAGAGGCTCTGGCGCGAGAGCCCCAGCATCTCGGCGGCCGACGCGCGGTTGTCGTTGGTGAGTTCGAGCGCGGCCTCGATGCAGAGCCGCTCGATCACATCCGTCGCCTCGCGCACGAGATCCTTCAGCGGCACGCGCCCGATCAGCTCGGTGAGCTGCTCGACCGAGCGGGTGGCGGCCGCGCCCGGCTGCGGCTGGGTAGCGCGGCGGCGACCGACATCGCGGATCGCGAATCCGAACGACGGCTTGCCGCCGTTCATCATGGCCACGGCCGAGATCTCGACATCGGTGGTGGCACCGAAGGCACCACGCAGCGAGGTGGAGAACAGGCGGATGGGTCCGCCGCCGCGCAACGTGGCAAGCAGCACGTCCAGATCGACACCGGAACGGCCAAGCCAGCGGTCCAGCGTCTCGCCCCTGGCCTGCTCCTCGGCGGCGAGCTGCGTCATCTCCAGGAACGCTGCGTTGGCGGTGATCACCCGTCCGTCATGATCGGTGACGACGAAGGCGTCGGGCACCGAGTCGATCAGCTTCAGCAGCTTGCTCTTCTGCTTCGGCAGGATGACGGCCGTGCCCTCGGCAAGCGTCTGGATCAGCCGGACCAGGAAGAGCGTGGTGCCGTCCTGGCGGAACAGCGCGGCCGAGACCACCACATCGCGCCGATCGGCGGCGGTCCGGGCGGTGACATCGTCGCCTCGTCCGGTCGCCCGCACCGAAGCGAGCAGCATCTCAAGCGCTTCGCGGCTCGCGGGCTCGAACAGCTCGAGCAGCGCCGTTCCCACAGGCCGCCGCGACCCCTGCCCGAACAGGCCGACGGCCGCCGGGTTCGCCTCCACGATCCGCCCCGAGGCGGCATCGACCACCAGGACCGGCTCGGTGGCCGTCTGGAACAGCAGACGGTAGCGCGTTTCGGCCTGACGCAAGCGCGAGTAGTCGCGCTCGAGCGAGGCCTGCGCCTCGACCAGCCGCTGCTGGAGCGTGGAGATCGCGCGGAGATCGCGCCCGAACACCACGGTCCGGTCGCCACCGATCCGGATCGCCGAGACCAGCACCGGCACATGCGCGCCTGAGACGGACACCTGATTGACGTGGCGCCAGCGCGTGGCGTTGTCCGAGCGCACGTCGCGCAGCAGTTCCTCCACTTTCGGCTGACTGTCCTCGGCGACCGTGTCGCGCCACGCCCGGCCGAGCCAGGGCGCCTGCCCGTCGAGATCGCGGGCGAGTTCGTCGCTGGAGAAGGCGATGTCGCGGATCACCCCATCCTCATCCACGACCAGCGTTACGTCTGCTGCCGCACTGACGAGGACCGCCGCGGCGTCCGCGTCGAGCGCGCCGAGCGAGTTCCTGGGAGCCGTGAAGGACATCACGTCTCTTCGTATCCTTCGTTGCTAAGCCGCTTCCTCGGGCTCCTCCGTAGCGGCGGCTCAGCGGTTCGTCCAGGCTCAAGCGCGACCTGCCATCAGTCCAACCAGGGAATCGGCCTGCGCCACCGCGTGGCGGGCATCCACCGCCATGGCGTCGGCTCCGACCTGGGCCACGAACTCGGGGTGCAGGGTGAAAAGCGGACCGCCGACCATGATGCCGAGCGCGCGATTGCGTGAGGCTTGGCGCATCGCGTGGATGGTCGCGGCGATGGTGTCCAGCCGGGTGGTGCAGCTCACCGAGATCCCGGCGAGCGCGAACCACTCGCGGCGAAGCACATCGCAGAGCCCGGCGCAGGACAGGACCCGGCCATTATCGGCATCCCAGCCGGCCCGGCGGAGGAACTCGGCAACCAGTACCAGCGCAAAGCTGTGCTGCTCGCCCGGCAGCGGCGCGAGCAGGATGCGTCGGCGCGGGTCCGGGCGCAGATCGTCCTGGTGGAACGCCGGCCCGAAGGCATGGACCACCCGCTGGAGGCAGGCGAGGCCGACCGTGACCTCGGCGATCGAGGCGGTGTCGTCGTGCCACATCTGGCCAAGAAGGGCGGCGGCCGGGGAGACGAGATCGAGATAGAGCTGATCCAGCGCCGCCCCGGCATTGCAGAGCCGGTCCATCAGACCGATCACGGCGGGAAGATCATTGCGGCGGGCGGCTTCCGCCATCGCGATCACATCGTCGCGCGTCGGCGCGGCACCAACCGTCTCAGCGCGGGACGGCGCGGCAGCCCCCCGATGGGCGAGCACCATCCATGGGACCACGCGGGTTTCGACGGCAGAGGTGATTTCCGGATGGCTCCCATTCTCGTCGGCCGCCGCCCGTGCGGGCGTGCGGCGATGGAGGCTGCCAAGCGTTTCCGCGAAGCCGCGCGGAACAGCCAATCGGCGGCCGCCTTCGCCGTTGCTGCCACTCGATGCCGATGGCTCCTGGAACACGGCCATTGGACCTCCTCCTCCCGTATCTAGCCGTCGGCGGCACCCGGCTGTCAAGCAAACCTTACGTCAATCGATCTTGACACTCCGCCTCAGGCTTCTCTAGCCTTCCCCTCCGAGGCGCTCGCCGCCTTGGGGAGGGGAGAATGCAACGTTGCCGAAACAATCGGCCCACACGCAAAGGCTTCCGTCCGGCCCGGCGCGCTGGCGCACCAACGCGACCGATGCCGGCAGCGTGACCTACGGGACGGGGAGTTTGTCAAGCCATGCTGACACCGACCGTGCTTGATCGTCTGATCGCCGTGGTGGATGCCTGCCCCTGGGGCACGGCGGCGGGCTGCCAGCACCGCTCATCCGGGACACGGCGTGCGCCTCGTGCGCCCGCGCCGCGCAAGCCGCTCTACACGCCGGAGGAGCGCGCGCGGCGTGATGCCTCGCCCTGGACCGTGGTGCAGGGCATCCTCGCGCCGCTCCAGTTCGCGGTGTTCCTGGTCAGCCTCGCGCTGGTGCTGCGCTTCCTCGCCACCGGCGAGGGGCTGCTGCTCGCCACGATCTCGGTGATCGCCAAAACGGTGGTGCTCTACACCATCATGATCACCGGCTCGATCTGGGAGAAGGAGGTCTTCGGCAAGTACCTCTTCGCCCCCCCGTTCTTCTGGGAGGACGTGTTTTCCTTCCTGGTGATCGGGCTGCACACCGCATACCTCGCCATGCTCATCGCCGGGCTCGGCGATGTGCGCGAGCAGATGCTGGTAGCCCTCGCCGCCTACGCCGCCTATGTCGTGAATGCCGCCCAGTTCGTGCTGAAGCTGCGCGCGGCCCGACGCGACGAGGCGCGCTGGACCCCGGGCCGGACGGCCGCGGAACCCGCGCAATGACGGCAGCAGCCGCCCTCGCCCCCGCGCGCGGCGGCTGCGCCGATGCTCCCGTCCTGCGCGAGCGCGGCCAACGCGAGGTGTTCTGCGGCCTGACCGGGATCGTCTGGCTGCACCGCAAGATCCAGGACGCGTTCTTCCTGATCGTCGGCAGCCGCACCTGCGCGCATCTGATGCAGTCCGCTGCCGGGGTGATGATCTTTGCCGAGCCGCGCTTCGCCACCGCCATCATCGACGAGCGCGACCTTGCGGGGCTGGCGGACGCCAATGCCGAACTCGACCGGGTGGTGGGCCAGCTGCTCGCGCGCCGGCCCGACATCCGCTTGCTGTTCCTGGTCGGCTCCTGCCCCTCGGAGGTGATCAAGCTCGACCTGTCGCGGGCGGCGGAACGGCTCAACCGCCGGTTCGCACCAGCGGTGCGCGTGCTGAACTACTCGGGCAGCGGCATCGAAACGACCTTCACCCAGGGCGAGGATGCCTGCCTCGCCGCGCTGGTGCCGGAACTGCCCGCGGCCGATGCGGCTCCGCGGCTGCTGATCGTCGGCGCGCTCGCCGAGGTGGTGGAGGATCAGTTCCGCCGGCTGTTCGCCGCCATGGAGATCGGGGCGGTCGATTTCCTGCCGCCGCGCCGCGCGACCGCCCTGCCGCCGGTCGGGCCGGGCACACGGATGCTGCTCGCCCAGCCCTGGCTCGGCGAGACCGCGCGAATGCTGGAAGCGCGCGGCGCGATGCATCTGCCCGCGCCCTTCCCCCTCGGCGCCGAGGGCACGACGCTGTGGCTGCACGCGGCGGCGCGCGCGTTCGGTGTGACGCCGTCGCGCTTCCGCGACGCGACCGCACTCGCCGAGTCGCGCGCGGCGCGTGCGCTGGCCGCGCACCGCGCCTCGCTCGCGGGCAAGCGCGTGTTCCTCTTTCCCGACAGCCAGATCGAGATCCCGCTCGCGCGCATGCTCGCGCGCGAGCTCGGCATGCGGCTGGTCGAGGTCGGCACACCGTACCTGCATCGCGGCCATCTCGGCCCGGAGCTCGACCTGCTGCCCGAGGGGACGCGACTCGCCGAGGGTCAGCATGTCGAGCGCCAGCTCGACCGCTGTCGCGCCGACCGCCCCGACATCACGGTGTGCGGGCTCGGTCTCGCGAATCCGCTCGAGGCCGAGGGCTTCACGACCAAGTGGTCGATCGAGCTCGTGTTCACGCCGATCCAGGGCTACGACCAGGCCGGCGATCTCGCCGCCCTGTTCGCCCGCCCGCTCGATCGGCGCACCAGGCTCGCGGTGTAGTCATGCAGCTCGCGGTCTGGACCTACGAAGGACCGCCGCATGTCGGAGCGATGCGGGTCGCGACCGCGATGGAGCGGGTGCACTACGTGCTGCACGCGCCGCAGGGCGACACCTACGCCGATCTGTTGTTCACCATGATCGAGCGGCGCGAGAAGCGTCCGCCGGTCACCTACACGACGTTCCAGGCGCGCGATCTCGGCGGCGACACGGCTGAACTGTTCCGCGCGGCACTCGCCGAGGCGCATGAGCGGTTCCGCCCGGAGGCGATCCTGGTCGGCGCGTCCTGCACCGCCGAGCTGATCCAGGACGATCCGGGCGGACTCGCGCGCACGGCGGGGCTCGACGTGCCGCTCGTGCCGCTCGAGCTGCCGTCCTACTCGAAGAAGGAGAACTGGGGCGCGGCCGAGACCTTCTACCAGGTGGTGCGCACGTTCGCCGGGCCGCACGCGCCGCCGCCGGGAAGCGCGCGGCCGGCGCGCCCGGCCGACCGCCGGCCGCGCTGCAACCTCTTGGGGCCGACAGCACTCGGTTTCCGCCACCGCGACGATGTCCGTGAGATCACCCGCCTGCTCGCTCGACTCGGTATC
Organism: uncultured Elioraea sp.; assembly: GCA_937995555.1. Classification (GTDB taxonomy): domain Bacteria; phylum Pseudomonadota; class Alphaproteobacteria; order Acetobacterales; family Acetobacteraceae; genus Elioraea. The sequence goes on along the minus strand of CALKJX010000153.1, from coordinate 806 downwards.
GAGGTCCATGTGGTCGCACCGCTCGGCGCCGCCCCGAACGACATTGCCCGGCTCGGGGAGGCCGACTTCAATGTCGTGCTCTATCCCGAGATCGCCGGCCCGGCCGCATCCTGGCTCGCCCGCAGCTTCGGCCAGAAGGCGACCCGCACCGTGCCGATCGGCGTCGGCGCCACGCGCGACTTCATCGCCGAGGTCGCCGCACTCGCGTGCGTCGATGCCGCGCCGGTGTTGGGCGCCGAGTCCTCGCGGCTGCCGTGGTACTCCCGCTCGGTTGACAGCACCTATCTCACCGGCAAGCGCGTGTTCGTGTTCGGCGATGCGACGCACGCGATCGCGGCGGCGCGCATCGCCGCCGAGGAGATGGGCTTCACCGTGGTCGGTCTCGGCACTTACTCGCGCGAGCTCGCCCGCGAGGTGCGCGAGGCGGCGCGGCGCCTCGGCGTCGAGGCGCTGATCACCGACGACTATCTCGCGGTGGAGGAAGCGGTCGCCGCACTCCAGCCCGAGCTTGTGCTCGGCACGCAGATGGAACGGCACATCGCCAAGAAGCACGGCATCCCCTGTGCCGTGATCTCCGCCCCGGCGCACGTGCAGGACTTCCCCGCGCGCTACTCGCCCGTCATGGGGTTCGAGGGCGCGAACGTGTTGTTCGATACGATCGTGCATCCGCTGATGATGGGACTCGAGGAGCATCTGCTGGCGATGTTCCGTGACGATTTCGAGTTCAATGATGAAGCCGCGCCGTCCCACCTTGGCGCGACTGCCGCCGCCGCCCCGGCCGCCTCCTCCCCGGCCGTCGCGGCGGC
>CALKJX010000152.1 GCA_937995555.1 uncultured Elioraea sp. | reverse complement strand
GCCGGTGCTGCGCGCGCGGCTGGAGGCACTGTCCGGCTCGGCCGGCGATTTCGGCTTCACGCCCGAGCATCGCCGCGATCCGGTAGTGTTCTTCGAACGTGCGCGCGCGCTCCGCCAGCAGGACCGCGACACCGAGGCCGCGCGGTTCTGGCTCGCCGAGGGTGCGGCCGCGCAGAAGGCCGCCGCCGAGGATCGGCGGGGCCAGTTCTGGTCCGAGCGCCACATCATCATCCGGCGGCTGATCCGCCTGAGCGACGCGCCGACCGCCTACCGGATCGCCGCCGCGCACGGGCTGACCGATCGCGGCTCGGTCGATTTCCTGGAGGCCGAGTTCCTCGCCGGCTGGATCGCGCTGCGCAAGCTCGGCCGCCCCGAGGATGCGCTGCGGCACTTCACGGCGCTGGAACAGGCGGCGACCGCGCCGCTCAGCGTCAGCCGCGGCGCTTATTGGCGCGGCCGCGCGCTGCTCGCCGCCCAGCGCGCCGAGGAGGCCCAGGCCGCCTATCGCGCCGCGGCCGAGCACCCCCTCACATTCTACGGCCAGCTCGGCGCGCTGGCCGCCGGCGAGTCCGAGTCCTCGTTGCGTGCCCGCATCGCGGCACTGTCGGATCCCGAGGCCGATCCGGATCACGCCGCGCTCTGGGAACGGCGCGAACTCGCCCAGGCCGCGCGCCTGCTGGTCGAGGTGGGCGAGGCGCGGCGCGCGCGCCAGGTGCTGCTCCAACTCGCCGATCTCGCGCCCGATCCGGTCGATCGCGCGCTCGCAGCACGGCTCGCGGTTCGGCTCGGGCAGGAGGACACGGCCGTCTGGATCGCGCGCCGGGTGATGGCGCGCCACGGCACGGTGCTGCCCCAGGCCGGCTGGCCGACGCCGTTCAGCCCGCCGCCGGAGGTCGAGCCTGCCCTGGCGCTTGCGCTGATGCGCCAGGAGAGCAACTTCGAGACGAACGCGGTCAGCCCCGCCGGTGCGCGCGGGCTGATGCAGCTCATGCCGGCCACCGCGCGGGCGATGGCGCGCGAACTCGGCGAACCCTCGCTGGCCACGCGGCTGTTCGAGCCGCTCGCGAACATGCGGCTCGGCACCGCCTATCTCGCCAAGCGGCTCGAGGATTTCGACCGTGCCGTGCCGCTCGCCCTCGCCGCCTACAACGCGGGCGCGCACCGCGTGCGCCAGTGGCTGAACCTGCACGGCGATCCGCGCGTCGGCGAGACCGATCCGATCGACTGGATCGAGCTCATCCCCTTCAACGAGACGCGCAACTACGTGATGCGGGTGATCGAGAGCCAGACCATCTATCAGGCGCGCGCAGGTGTGGGCTCGGCGCATCCCGTGCTGGTGATGAGCCGATGAGCGACCGCCTCGCCGCCACCCGCGCCGTGGTGTTCTCGGGCTACGGCACGGTGTTCGACAGCATCGGCGCGGTGCTGCGCGCTGAGGATGTGCTCGGCGAGAAGGCCGGCCCGCTGGCGCGACTCTGGCAGGCCAAGCGGTTCGAATACGCCTGGCTCTCGACCATCACCGGTCGGCGCATCGACCTCTGGGAGGTGACGGGCGAGGCGCTCGACCATGCGCTCGCCGCCTCGGGCTTCGGCAAGAACCCGCTCCTGCGCGCGCGGCTCATGCAGGGCCAGTTGCAGGCCCCTCCCTTCCCGGACATCCGCGCCGTGTTGCAGGCACTCAAGGGCGCGCGCGGCCGCCAGGTCGGGCTGCTCAGCAATGCCTCGGTCACGATGCTGACCGCCGCGGTGAAGGCGGGCGACCTCTACCCGCTGTTCGATGCGCTGATCAGCGCCGAGACGACCGGCCTGTTCAAGCCCGCGCCCGAGGTCTACGCGCTCGCGCCCGCCAGGTTCAGCGTGGCCCCCGCCGAGATCGCCTATGTCTCGGCACACCCCTGGGATGTCGCGGGCGCGACGGCGGCGGGGCTCACCGCGATCTGGCTCAACCGCGGCGAGGCACGCGCCGAGTTCGCCTGGGCACCGCCCGTCGAGACCATCACCACGCCGGAGGCGCTGCCGGCGCTGCTTGCGGGCAAGGCCGAAGCGGCGTGAGCGCGGCGGTGCGGCGGGTCTCGGCCGCGGACGGGCTCGGCATAGCGGTGCGGATCTGGGGCGAGCGCACGGGCCGCACACCCCTGCTCTGCCTGCCGGGCCTGGTCCGCACAGGCGGCGATTTCGGCCGCGTCGCGCTCCGCCATGCTGCCCAGCGGCTCATTGTCGCGCCGGATTATCTCGGGCGCGGACTATCGGAACGGGCGCGCGACTGGCGCCGCTATCGGGCGGAGCGAACGCTCGGCGATGTACTGGATGTCTGCGCCGCCCTGCACATCCCGCGCGCGGTCGTGCTGGGCACGTCCCTCGGCGGGCTGCTGGCGATGGGGCTCGCCGTCGCGCGGCCGGGGCTGGTTGCGGCGGTGATGCTGAACGACATCGGGCCGGAGGTCGGCCGCAGCGGGCTTGATTTCGTGCGCGGCTTCATCGGCGGCCGCCACACCCAGCCGGACCTGGAGCACGCGGCTGATTTCCTGCGTCGGACGCTGCCCTGGCTGTCGCTGACCACGGCGGAGGAATGGCGCGAGTTCGCTGCGCTGACCTTCACGCGGGACCCGGATGGCCGGTGGTCGGCCGACTGGGACCCGGCGATCGCGCGCACGCTGGACGGACGGGTGCTGCCCGATCTCTGGTCCTTGTTCGGCGCGCTCGGCCGGGTGCCGCTGCTCCTCGTGCGCGGCGGGGCAAGCGACATCCTCTCAGCCGAGACCGCGGCGCGCATGCGCGCGCGCCGGCCCGACATGGCGGAACTGGTGCTGCCCGCCGTCGGCCACGCGCCGACCCTGTCGGAACCGGAGATCGCTCTCGCGCTCGATGCCTGGATCGAGGCGCAGCCGTGACGCGCGCCATCGCCTCGCTGTTCGGCGCGGGATCTCTTCGCCCAGGCCCTGGCACCTGGGGTTCGCTCGCTGCCCTGGTGCCCGGCGCGGCGCTGCTTGCGCTTGCCGGCCCGCTCGCCGTGGCCGGGGGTGCCGTGCTGCTGACGGCAGTCGGGTGGTGGGCGACGACGCGGGAACTGGCACGCACAAGCGACGCCGACCCGCAGTGGATCGTGATCGACGAGGCGGCCGGCATGTGGGTCGCGATGGTGGGTCTGCCTGCCTTCGGCTGGGTCGGCGTGCTGGCCGCCTTCGCGCTGTTCCGGCTGTTCGACATCACCAAGCCCGGCCCGGTCGGCTGGGCCGATCGCCAGGGCAGCGCGACGGGGTTGATGCTGGATGATCTGATCGCCGGCGCGCTCGCCGCGCTGGTGCTGTGGGGTCTGAGGTTCGTTCTGCCGCCGGAGTGGTTCCCGTGATCGACCCCGCATTGCTGACGCAGGCCAAGGCTCTGCTCGCGCTCTATCGCGGGCGCGGGCTTCGTCTCGTCACGGCGGAGAGCTGCACGGGCGGGCTGATCGCGGCCACGCTGACCGCGATCGCGGGTTCGTCCGACGTGGTGGAGCGCGGCTTCGTCACCTACTCGAACGAGGCGAAGGCGGAGATGCTCGGCGTCGATCTCGGGCTGATCGCCGAGGTCGGCGCGGTGAGCGAGGAGGTCGCGCGGGCGATGGTCGAGGGCGCGCTGGCGCGCAGCCGCGCCGACGTGGCGCTGAGCGTCACGGGCATTGCGGGGCCGGGCGGGGCAACGGCGATCAAGCCCGTCGGGCTGGTGTTCTTGGGCGCGCTGCGCCGCGGCGCCCAGCCGGTGATCGAGCGGCATGTGTTCCCCGGGGACCGCGCGGCAGTCCGCGCGGCGAGCGTCGCGGCCGCGTTCCGCCTCGCGCGCGCCGCCGCTCAGTCCTGAGGCCAGGCCGGCGCGCGCTTCTCCAGGAACGCGCCGATGCCTTCCTTCGACGCCTCGGCCAGCAGCTGCTCGACCATCACGCGTGCGGCATCCGCATAGGCCTCCGGCAAGGGGCGACCTTCCTGGCGCAGGAACGCCGCCTTGCCGCCCTGCACCACGCTCGCGGGCCGTTCGGCGATCCGCGTGGCGAGCGCCTTCGCCTCCGCGAGCGCCTGCCCCTCGCCGACCACGCGGTTGACGAGGCCGATGCGCTGCGCGTGCGCAGCGTCATAGAGGTCGCCCGTGTAGAGCATCTCGAGCGCATCACGGCGTGCGACGGCGCGCGACACCGCCACTGCAGGGGTGGCGCAGAACAGTCCGATGTTCACGCCCGGGGTGCAGAACCGCGCGCGCCGATCGGCGATCGCGATGTCGCAGGAGGCGACGAGCTGGCATCCCGCCGCCGTGGCGATGCCGTTCACCGCGGCGATGGTGGGCTTGGGACACGTCGCGACCGCCTGCATCACGGCGGCGCAGCGCGTCATGGTGACCTCGAAGAACGCCCGGCCGCGATCGGGATCGTTGCGCGCCTCGGTCAGCTCGCGCAGGTCGTGGCCGGCGCAGAACCCTGGTCCGGCGCCGGTGATCACCACCGCCTTCACCGCGCGGTCGCCGGCGAGCGCCGCCAGCGTCTCCGCCAGCGCGTCGAGCAGCGCGAGCGAGAGCGCATTGCGGGCCGCCGGACGGTTCAGCGTCAGCGTCGCGACACCCGCATCATCCTCGCGCAGCAGCAGATCAGCCATCGCGCGTCCCTCCACCCAGGCCAGCGACCGCGTCGATGAAGCGGTCGAGCTCGTCCTCGGTGTTGCAGGCGTGCGGCGAGGCGCGCACCAGTTCGGCGAGCCCGCGCGGCGCCATGTCCCAGCGCGCGAAGGGCGCGGTCGAGACCGAGGTGTTGATGCCCTGCGCGCTCAGCCGCGCCGAGGCCTCGCGCGCCGCCATCCCCGGCACGGTGAAGGTGACGATGCCGCAGCGGCCGCGCCCGAGATCGTGCACCGCCACGCCGGGCAGCGCGGCCCCCGCGTTGTTCAGATGCAGCACACCTGCGCAGCCGGGCGTGTCGGCGCGCAGGCGCGCGACATCGATCCCGCTGCCGTCACGCGGCATCAATCGACCGCCACGGCAAGGTCGCCGGTCTGGCCGGCGGCGAGCGTCACCGCGCTCTCGCGCCAGGCGCCGTCCACGCGCACGCGCAGCACGTAGGCGCCCGCCGGCAGGGTGAAGCGGCCGGTCGCGGCACCCGATGAGGCGATGCGGCGAAGCCGCCCGTCGGGCTCGCGCACCGCCACCTCCCACAGCACGCCGCCGACCGGGCGGCCGCCGCGCGTCGCGGTGACGGCGATCTGGGCCGCGTTCAGTACGATCTCCTGCGCGACGGTCTGGCCGGCGGGCACGAACACGTCCGCCTCCGCCTCGGCCTCGCCGGCGCGGAAGCGCAGCCGGTAGGAGCCCTGCACCAGGCGGAACTGGGCATCACGCGCGCCGGAGGTGGCGACGCTCTCGCCTGGCCGCGCGCCCGGCACCTCGTCGGCGAGCACGGTCCAGTTGCCGCCCGTCTGCGCCCCGCCGGTGGCGAGCAGGCCGCGGGTGCGCAGCGTGCCGATGTTCAGCACGACGCGCTGCACCTGCTCGGCGCCGGTGACGTCGCAGCGTTCCGCGACGCGCGCCGTGCCGGCGATCACCCGCGCCTCGTAGCGCCCCGGCGGCACGCGCAGGCTGGGCCGCGCCCGGCCGTCGCCGCTGATGATCGCGCGCGGCGGGTCGGTCAGCGCGACCAGCGTCCAGGTGCCGACCGGCACGCTGGGCCCGCCGTCGATCTCGGCCGCCTCCAGCGTCAGGTTGGTCTCGGTCGGCGCGGCCGGGGGCGGCGGCGGCGCGGCCGGGGGCGGCGGCGGCGCGGTCGCCGTGACCGCGGCGAGTGCGGCGGCGAGATCGCCGGCCGAGGCGGCGGAGACGAAACGGCCACCCGTGGCCTCGGCGATGCAGGCGAGCTGGGTCTGGGCGGATTGTTCGGCGACATCGAAGCCGATCACGTGCACCACCAGCTCGGCGGCGGTGGCCTTCAGCGCGCGCGCTGCCGCGCACGGATCGGGATGGCAGGTCTCGATCCCGTCGGAGAGCAGGATGATCCGCGCCACCCGGTCGCGCGCGCCGAGGGTCTCGGCGGCGCGGGTGATGGCGGCGGTCAGCGGCGTGCGGCCGCGGGGTGTCAGCGCTGCCGCGCGCGCGGCGAAGGCCGCCGGATCGACGGGTGCCGCGGGCAGCACGAGTTCGATGTCGCCGCAATCGCCGGGGCGACGGTGTCCGAACGCCATCAGCCCCATGCGCGTTCCCGGCGGCAGCGCACGGGCGAGATGTGCCACCGCCTCGCGGGCGATGACGATCTTCGGCCGCCCGTCCACCCGCCCCCACATCGAGTTCGAGGCGTCGAGGATCAGCAGGGCGTCGGGCGTCTGGGCCGCGGCCGGGGCGGCGACCAGCGCGAGGAGCAGGGCGAGAGCGGCGCGCATGAGGCGAAGTCTACTTCGGCTCGGCCGCGCCGGTCATCGCTGAAGGAGGGCCCGGATCGCGGCCGCCGCCTCCTCGACCATCGCCGCCGAGACATCCAGATGCGTGCAGGCGCGCGCGCGGCCGTTCAGCACGCTGATCCAGATCCCCTGCTCGGCGAGCTTCGCCGCCAGCGTCGCGGCGGAGGTGCCGGTGCCGGAGGGATCGAAGAAGACGAGGTTGGTGTCCGGCTGCTGCACCACGACCCCGTCGATCTGCGCGAGCGCGCGGGCGAGCGACTTCGCGTTCGCGTGGTCCTCGGCCAGGCGGTCGACATTGTGGTCGAGCGCGTAGAGGCAGGCAGCGGCGCAGATGCCGCCCTGGCGCATCGAGCCGCCCATGCGCTGCTTCCACCGCCACGCCTCGTCGATGAAGCGTGCCGAACCCGCCAGCACCGCGCCGAGCGGCGCGCCCAGCCCCTTGGTGAAGTCGAGCCAGACGGAGTCATAGCCGGCGGTCATCTCGGCCGGCGTCACCCCCGCGGCGACGCAGGCATTCATCAGCCGCGCGCCATCCATGTGCGTGGCGAGGCCCGTGTCATGCGCGATCGCGGCGACCGCATCGAGCTGGGCCTTCGGCCACACCGCACCGCCGCCGATATTGGCGGTCTGCTCCACCTCGACCAGCGCCTGGTTTGCGGCGTAGCGGCCTTTCGGCGTGATCGCGGCCTTCAGCGCCTCGGGCGTGAACATGCCCCGCTCGCCCTTGAGCGCGCGCACGCCGGCACCCGCATTCGCCCACGGTCCGCCATGCTCGCTGGTGACGATATGCGCGGTCTCGTGCGCGATGATCTCGTCGCCCGGCCGGCAATGCACGCGGATCGCGATCTGGTTGCACATCGTGCCGGAAGGCAGGAACACGGCGGCCTCCTTGCCGAGCAGCGCGGCCATCCGCTCGCAGAGTGCCCAGACGGTCGGGTCGTCGCCGTGCTGCTCGTCGCCGACCTCCGCCGCCATCATCGCCGCCCTCATCGCCGCCGATGGTTTCGTCTGCGTGTCGGAATAGAGATTGATGCGCGGCGCCGGGAGACGCGGATCGGGCT
>CALKJX010000151.1 GCA_937995555.1 uncultured Elioraea sp. | reverse complement strand
AGCAGGTCGGCGCCATCCCGCCGGGCGAGAGGGGATGAGCACGATGGCACGACGGATCACGGTGGGCGCGGCACAGCTCGGCGCCATCCAGAAGGCGGACAGCCGCAAGGTGGCGGTCGAGCGGATGCTGGCGCTGATGGCGGTGGGGCAGCGGCGCGGCGTCGAGCTGATCGTGTTCCCCGAACTCGCGCTGACGACCTTCTTCCCTCGCCACTATGTCGAGAACCTCGACGAGGCGGATCATTGGTACGAGACGGCCATGCCGTCCAACGAGACCGCGCCGCTGTTCGAGGCGGCGCGGAAGTACCGGATGGGGTTCCATCTCGGCTATGCGGAGCTCGCTCATGAGGCGGACGAGACGGGCGTCGTGCGCAAGCGCCGCTTCAACACGGCGATCCTGGTCAACCCGGAGGGGAGGATCGTGCTCAAGTACCGCAAGGTGCATCTGCCCGGCCACGCGGAGTTCGACCCGGCGCGCAAGGTGCAGCACCTCGAGAAGCGCTACTTCGAGGTCGGTAATCTCGGCTTCCCGGTCGTGCGCAGCGCAATGGGCCGGCGCGACGAGGGGATCAACATGGGGATGATGATCTGCAACGACCGCCGCTGGCCCGAGGCGTGGCGGGTAATGGGCTTGCAGTCGGTCGAGCTGGTCATGCTCGGCTACAACACGCCGTCCATCAACCAGGAGGCCAAGGGCTGGGAGGCGCACCATCTGCGCGTGTTCCACAGCCATCTGTCGATCCAGGCGGGGTGCTACCAGAACGCGTGCTGGGGTGTCGGCGTGGCCAAGGCCGGCATCGAGGACGGTGCCGAACTGTTCGGCCATTCGATCATCGTCAACCCGCAGGGCGAGATCGTCGCGATGGCGGATACGTGGGAGGACCAGCTCGTCACGCACGACTGCGATCTGGACATGTGCACGCTCGGGCGGACATCGATCTTCAACTTCGCCGCCCATCGCCGGCCAGAGCACTACACCCGCATCACCTCGCAGGTCGGCGCGGTGGAGCCGCCGGTGGTGTGATGGGGTTCCAGGGGCCTTAAGGCCCCCGGCGGGCGTGCGGCGGCGGCGCCCGCGCGAGCAGCGTCGACAGCGCCACTCCCGCCGCCGCCTGACACGGCTCGATCACGGGCACGCCGGCCGCGTCCTCGACGGCCGCGCGGTGATGCGCCATCCCGGCGCAGCCCAGGATCACTGCCCGCGCGCCGCGCTCGACCAACTGCCGCGCCGTACGCTGCATGGCCGCGCGCGTCGCGCGGGGATCGAGCAGCGTGTCCATGTCGACGTTCATGGCGATCTCGGCCGCGAGCCGGGCCTCGGTCCCCATCTGCCGCAGCACGAGTGCATGGCGCTCGATGCTCGCGCAGGCGAGCGCGATCACGCCGAAGCGCTCGGCAAGCGTGAGCGCCTGCGCCACGGCGGCCGCGAAGATGCCGATCACCGGCTTGCGCGTCGCCTCGCGCGCGGCCGGGAGCGCCGGGTCGGAGGCGCAGGCGATGGCGAACAGGTCGGTGCGGTTGTCCTCGCGGCGGATCGTCGCCAGGATCGGCCCAGCGGCCGCGTACCAGTCCGACCAGGCGACGATCGCGGGCGGCCCGTCCGGCAAGGTGACGACGTCGAGCGTGGGCAAGCCCTCGGCGCGGAAGGGGTCAAGGGCAGCGGCGATGCCGGCCCCGCAGCGCGCGTTGCTGTTCGGGTTGATGAACAGGATCCGTCCGGTCATGGCGGCCATCCTGCGGGCGGGCGGCGGGGCGGCCAAGCCCACGCGGATTTCCCTTGATCCGTCCGGCGCCCGGTCGCACTTTGGTGCACCGCAACACGAACGCCACGGACTCCATATTCAGGCATGCCGCCGCCCTTCCCGTCCCCGCGACCCGGCGCACCAGCCTGGGCCATCCCCTCGTTGTGGGCCGCACTGTCGCGCGGAGCCGCGAACCGCTGTCCGAGCTGCGGCCAGGGCACGCTGTTCCGAGGCTATCTCCGGGTCGCCGATCGCTGCGGGACCTGCGGCGCACCTGTGGGCCGGATCCGCGCCGACGATGCGCCGCCCTACTTCACGATCTTCATCGTCGGCCACATCGTCATCCCGCTGATGCTGCTGGCCGAGCGGGGCTATGCGCCCTCGCTCTGGACGATGGCGGCGATGTTCCTGCCGCTGACGGTCTTGCTCTCGCTCGCGCTGCTGCGCCCGGTGAAGGGTGCGACCGTCGGACTGATGATGCGCTATGGCATCACCGGGCGCGAGCACGACCCGCGCGGCGACGGGTGAGCGCGTGCCGCACCGGACGCGGATCGACGAGATCGTGCTGGAGGCCGAGGCGCTGACGCGGCCCTCGGCCGAGCTTGAAGCGGACCGGAACAGCGCCATCGCCGATCTGCTGCATCAGAACCGCTTCATCCCGAAGGGCGCGCCCGACGGACCCTACACGCTGCATCTCGGGCTGAACGAAGGGCGTCTGGTGTTCGACATTCGCCGCACCGATGGCTCGCCGCTGACGGCCGTGATCCTGGCCCTCGGCCCGTTCCGCGGACTGATCAAGGACTATCTAATGCTGGTAGGCGCACATCACGCCGCGGTGGCGGACGGGCAGCAGGCCCGCATCCAGGCGATCGACATGGGCCGGCGTGGACTGCACAACGAGGGGGCCGAACTGCTGGCGAAGCGGCTCGACGGCAAGATCGACGTCGATTTCGACACGGCGCGCCGGCTGTTCACGCTGATCTGCGTGCTGCATCAGCGGTTGACCCACTGATGCGGCTCGGCGCCGAAACGACGCGCAGCCTGCGCGCGGCCGAGGACGGGCGGTCGTTCACGATCCTCGACCAGACTCTGCTGCCCTGGCGCGTCGTGTGGCTGACGATCGCTACGAAGGAAGCGGCCGCGCACGCGATCCGGACGATGCAGGTACGCGGCGCGCCGCTGATCGGCGCGGTCGGCGCCTATGGCCTGGCGCTCGCGCTCCGCGACGATCCCGCCGATGCCGCGCTGGACTCGGCGCATGCCGCGCTCGCCGCGACGCGGCCGACGGCGATCAATCTGCGCTGGGCGCTCGACCGTGTGCGTGATGCCGTGCGCAACCAGCCCCATGCAGCGCGCGCTGCGATCGCATGGGAGGTCGCAGGCGCGATCTGCGACGACGACGTCGCCACCTGCGAGGCGATCGGCCGGCACGGTCTGCCGCTGCTGGAGGAGATCGCCGCGCGCAAGGGGCCGGGCGAGCGCGTGAACGTGCTCACCCATTGCAACGCCGGCTGGCTCGCGACCGTGGATTGGGGCACCGCGACCGCGCCGATCTACCGGGCGCATGACGCCGGGATTCCAGTGCATGTGTGGGTGGATGAAACGCGGCCGCGAAACCAGGGCGCGGCGCTCACTGCCTTCGAGCTCGCCAGTCACGGCGTCGCGCACACCGTGATCGCCGACAATGCCGGCGGGCACCTGATGCAGCGCGGCGAGGTCGACATCGTCATCGTCGGCACGGATCGCGTCACGCGCACGGGCGACGTTGCCAACAAGATCGGCACCTACCTCAAGGCGCTTGCGGCGCACGATACGGGCGTGCCGTTCTGGGTGGCCCTTCCGCACTCGACGATCGACTGGTCCGTACGCGACGGCCTCGCCGAGATTCCCATCGAGGAGCGCGGCGCGGACGAGGTCACGGAGATCGCAGGACTCACCGCCGAGGGCGGAGTGACGCGCGTGCGCGTCGCCAACCCGGGGAGCCAGGCGAGCAACCCTGCCTTCGACGTGACGCCGGCCCGGCTGGTGACCGGGCTGATCACTGAGCGCGGCCGCTGCCGAGCGAGCGAAGCGGGACTTCTCGGCCTCTATCCGGAGAGGGCCTGAGCCGGCCGCCGTCGTGCCGCGAGCCAGTTCGCCAGCACGACCGGCGCGATGAGAGCGAGCCCGAGCAGCGTCGCGTGCAGGGACGGCGAGATCGTCAGCAGGCTGGCCGCGATCAACGGCAATCGGCCGAACGGCGAGAGCGGGGCAAAGAGATAACCCGTCATCGCGATTCCGAGCGCGGAGACCCCGGCCGCACAGCTCAGCACGACCATGACGAACTCGCCGAAGTCGAATCCCGGCAGCACGATCAGCATCACCGGGGCATAGGCGAACACGAACGGGACGATCGCCTTGCCGAGGCCCAGACGGAACGCCGTCAGCCCGGTGCGGAACGGATTGGCGCCCGCGATCCCTGCCGCCGCATAGGCCGAGACGCAGACCGGCGGCGTCAGGTCAGCCAGGATGCCGTAGTAGAGAATGAACAGATGCGCGGCGAGCGGCGGCACGCCGAGTTGCGTCACGGCCGGCGCGGCGATCGCGGCCAGCACGATGTAGAGCGCGGTCGTCGGGATGCCCGCGCCCATCGCCACGCAGACCAGCGCGACGAACACCAGCGTGAGGAACAACGTCACGCCCTGCATGGTCAACGTGCCTTCGGGCAGCAGCGCGAGCAGCGGCGCGAAGCTTTCGGCCGTGCGGGCGGCGGCCTGGGTGACGATGAAGCCGACGCGGAACCCCGCGCCCGTCAGCGTGATCACGCCGACCACGATGCCGACCGCAGCGGCGGCGGCACCGACCGCGAGCGCGTAGCGCGCACCTGTCTCGAACCCGAACCAGAGATCGGTGAGCGTCAGCCGGTTCCTCGGGTTCAGGAAGCCGATCACGATGCACGCCGTGATGCCATAGAACGCCGCCAGATACGGCGTGTAGCCGGCGACGATCACCCAGACGAGGATCACGAGCGGAATGACGGTCGGCCAGCCATGCGCGAGGGTCGGGCCGAGGCGGGGCAGCTCGTCCGGGTCCATGCCGCGCAGCCCAAGCCGCTTAGCCTCGAAATGCACCTGCACGAATACGCCCAAGAAGTGCATGAAGGCAGGCACGGCCGCGGCGAGCAGCAGCGTGGTAAGCGGAATTTCGAGGAACTCGATCATCACGAAGGCGGCCGCCCCCATGATCGGTGGCGTGATCTGGCCTCCCGCGCTGGCTGCCGCCTCGACACCGCCCGCGAAATGCGCGCGATAGCCGATCTTCCTCATCGCCGGGATGGTGAGCGAACCCGTTGTGACCGTATTGGCGATGGAGGAGCCGGAGATCGAGCCGAACATCGCCGAGGAGACGACCGCCACCTTGGCTGGCCCACCCGGATAACGGCCGGCGATCACCGAGGCGAGGTCGATGAAGAACTGGCCGAGCCCCATGCGCGTGGCGATCACGCCGAACAGCACGAAGTGGAACACGAAGGTCGAGACGACCTTGGCCGGGATGCCGAAGATGCCTTCCTGGGTGAGGTAGACATGGTTGATCAGCCCGTTCCAATCGGCACCCGGGTGGCTCAGCACGCCGTCGATCCGATGGCCGAACAGGGCGTAGAGGATGAACACGATCACGATGCCGGGCAGCACCGGGCCCATCGCCCGGCGCGCCGCCTCAAGCGTCAGCACCACCATGATCGTGCCCATGGTCACGTCCATGGTGTTGGGCATGCCGATACGGAAGGTGAGTTCGTCGAACACCACCGGCAGATAGATCGAGGCGGCGATGATCGTCGGCGCGAGCAGCCAGTCGAGCAGCGGCACGCCGCAGATGCTCGGGCCGCACAGACGCGAAGGCCCGGGGAAGACCAGGTAGATCAGGCCCAGCACCGCGGCGAGATGGATCGCCTTGTGCCAGTGCTCTGCGACGATGCCGAAGCCAGCGGTGTAGTAGTGGAAGATCGAGAGCACGACGAGACCGATCGAGACCAGCCACCTCGCGGGTCCGGTGACCGTGCGGAAGTTGAGCTCGCTGTCATAGACGCGTTCGAGCTCTGCCGCCTTCTCGTGATCGAGGCGGCGCGCTGCCTGCGCACCGCCCCTGCCGGCCTCGCTCATTGCGCCGCGATCAGTTCAGCAGGCCCGCCTCGCGGTAGAACTTCTCCGCGCCCGGATGGAACGGCAGCACGCCGCGGCCGAGCAGCGCGCGCTCGCGCACGATCTCGCGCCCCTTGGCGTGGCCGCGATCGAGCAGCCCGCGCGTGACATCGGACCACAGCGCGCGGGTGATGCCATACACGAGATCCTCGGGAACGCTGTCGCGCACCAGCCAGAGCGCGCCGACCGTCAGCGTCGGCGTGTCGGCCTCCAGCCCCTCATAGGCCGTCCGCGGGATGACACCCTGAGCGTAGAACGGCGCCCGCTCGATCACACGTTGCGCGGCCTCCGGCAGCACCGGCAGGATGCGGCAGCCGGTGCGCGAGCAGAACTCGGAGAACGCCGCGGCCGGATAGCCCACCACCGTCATCGTCGCGTCCAGGCCACGGTCCTGCATCCGCTCGGTGCCCTGCGCCTGGTTCAGATACTCGGGCGTGAAGTCGCGGTTCGCCTGCAGCCCATAGGCGGCCAGGATCAGCTCGCTGCCGATGCGCGCACCGGAGGCCTGAAGCCCGATCGCGATCCGCTTGCCGCGCAGGTCCTCGAAGCGCTGGATCGGGCTGTCCTTGCGCACGACCGCATGGATGTGCTCTGGGAACAGATGCGCGATGAAGCGCAGCCGGTCGAGCTTCGGCCGCCCCTCGAACAGACCGGTGGCGGTGTAGGACCAGTGCGTCACATCGGACTGCACGAACCCGCTCTCGGCATTGCCGGCCTGGATCAGGTTGACGTTCTGCACGCTGCCCTGGGTCGCCTGCGCGACCGCGACCAGGCCAGGCACCCCATCGGTGGCGCCGGCCGCGTTGCAGCGCGCGCCGGGCGGGCAGGAGATCGCGTTCGCAATGATGCCGCCGATCGGATAGTAGGTTCCGCCGGCGCTTCCCGTGCCGATGCGGAAGAACTGCGGTGCCTGGGCCGATGCGGTCGAGGCCAAGACGAGCCCGGCCACAGCCGCGGCGGCGAGCAAAGTTGGACGAAACGCAGCCATAAAGGTTCCTCCCCGTCCGTGCCTTTCAAGCAAGGATGACGCTACCGGTCGGATGAGGCCTGATCAACCGGGGCCCGCCCCGTTGCCTGACGGACCGGGTTGCGCGATGGTTGACGCAATGCAGCAGAACAACGGGGGTGCCTCGTGATGAAGAGAACCGCGTTCGCCTGTGCCGGGCTTCTGATGCTCGCCGCCGCGCCGGCGCTGGGCCAAGGCCAACCGCCGCTCCGCTGCGCGGTCGACGGCACCTTCGCCCCTCACGCGATGCCGAGACTCGGCGGCGGGGTAGAAGGCTTCAACGTCGATCTCTTCCAGGCCATCGCCCGCAAGCTCGGGCGCGAACTGACGATCGACAGCGCATCCTTTTCCGGCCTGATCGCGGCGATGAACGCCGGCCGATACGACTTCCTCTGCGCGCCCACAACCGTGACGCGCGAGCGCGCCGAGAACCTGCTGTTCACGGAAGGCTACATCTTCACCGAGTACCAGTTCGGCATCCGCCGCGGCTCGGCGCCGATCGCCTCGCTCGAGGATCTGCGCGGCAAGACGATCTCGGTGAACAAGGGCAGTGCGTACGATTCCTGGGCTCAGGCCAATGCCGGCCGCTACGGCTTCACCGTGCAGGCCTATGACACCAACACCGATGCCGTGCAGGCGGTGATCGCCGGCCGCGCCTACGCCAATCTCGCCGGCAACACGGTCGTGAAGTTCGCTGCCACCCGCAACCCGCAATTCGTCCCCGACTTCGTGATGAAGGAGACGCGCGCGCACTGGGCCGCGCCGCTCCGCCGCGACAGCACGGAACTGCGCGACCAGCTCGACTGGGCGATCGAATGCCTGAAGAAGGACGGCACGATTGCTCAGCTTTCCGAGAAGTGGTTCGGCGCGAAGCCGGGCGCCGACGACGCCGAAAACAGGCCGTTCCCCGGGCGCGGCGTGCCCGGCCTGCCGGGTTATGACCCCACGCCGCACGCGCGGGGATGCTGAACGGCGCGCCGATCCTCGAGGCGCGGGGCATCCACAAGCATTTCGGCACCCTTCATGTCCTGAGGGGCGTCGACCTGGTGGTTGCCCCGCGCGAGCTGGTGTTCATCATCGGCCCGTCGGGGAGCGGCAAGTCGACGCTGCTGCGCTGCTGCAACCGGCTGGAGGAGCCGTCCTCCGGCACTGTGGTGGTGGACGGGATCGACCTGCTCGACCGGCGCACGGACATCAACGCCGCGCGGCGGCGCATCGGCATGGTGTTCCAGTCCTTCAATCTCTACCCGCACATGACGGCGCTCGGGAATGTCATGCTCGCGCTTCGTCGGGTGCTCGGGCGTGGGCGCGAGGAGGCCGAGGCCATCGCGCACGCGGCGCTGAAACGGGTCGGACTGGACGGGAAGGCGAATGCCTATCCGCTCGAACTGTCGGGCGGTCAGCAGCAGCGCGTGGCGATCGCGCGGGCGATCGCGCTCGAGCCGCGGGTGATGCTGTTCGACGAGCCGACCAGCGCGCTCGACCCCGAACTCGTCGGCGGCGTGCTGAAGGTGATGCGCGAGTTGCGCGAGAGCGGCATGACCATGGTGGTGGTGAGCCACGAGATGGGCTTCGCGCGGGCGGCCGCCGACCGGGTGCTGTTCATGGACCACGGGCTGGTGGTCGAGGAGGGGCCGCCCGCGCAGATTTTCGGTGAGCCCAGGGCCGAGCGCCTGCGCGGCTTCCTGCGTGAGCTCGACCGGCATTGAGCCGGGCCCGATGACGAACTGGGACAACTTCGTCTTCACCTTCTTCAATGCGCGGGTGATGGCGGAGTACCTGCCGCGCATCATCGACGGGTTCTTCCTCACCGTCGGGCTTGCCGCGCTGATCGTCGTCAGCGGGCTTGCTCTCGGCCTCGCACTCGCGGTGATCCGCAGCTTCCGCATCCGGCCCGTGAACTGGCTGATCGTGTTCCTGGTCGATCTGTTCCGCGCGCTGCCGCCGCTGGTGATCATCGTGCTGAT
>CALKJX010000150.1 GCA_937995555.1 uncultured Elioraea sp. | reverse complement strand
GAAAGACTGGCGACGCATCGCCATGCGCTACGACCGGTGCGCGCACACCTTCTTCGCAGCCATCACCCTCGCCGCCACCGTCACCTTCTGGCTCGGACAATGAGTCCTGAGCCTAGCGGGCAGCGCGTGCGGAACCGGCAGCCCGAGGGCGGCGCGGTGGGCGAGGGGATCTCGCCGCGCAGCAGCAGGGCCGCGTACCAGTCGAGCATCCGTTCCGGGATCGGCTTGTCCAGGCCGAGCTGGATGCGCAGGCGCTGGAGCTTCTCGGCGGTGGCCGAGGGGCCCGCCATCTCGCTCGTCAAGTCGCCCGGCACCAGGGCGATGATCGCGAAGGCGACGGGCGACACCACCAGCAGGACGGGGACGGCGGAGAGCAGCCGCCCGAGCGTGCAGCGCGGCACCGGTCGAAACGCGCCCGCCCTGTTCGCTCAGGCGAACCGGCAATCCCACATGCGCGGGATGCGATAGGGCTTGTCGTTCTCCACGTTCGCCCGCGTCGCCTGGGCGACGCCGACATCGCCGGCGAAATGGGTCGTGCCGGGATGCTGCCGGCCATGCGTCATGCGGTAGAGCCCGTCGGTGGAGATCGCCATGATCTCCCCGAGGTCGAGGGCGGCCTGGACGGCGCGGCGGAACGCGACGTTGAGCGAGGCCTTGACGTCGGCCGCGTCCATCACCTTGCCGTTGTGGAACTTCACCCCGGTTCGCAGCGCGAAACGGCAGTTCAGGCCGTCGGACGAGATGTCCACGCCCTCGGCGAGATCGGGCATCGGATTGCCGGTCTCGTCGCGGGCGAACGGCGTCTCGTAGATGTGCAGGTTGATGTTGCGGCCGGCCTGCGCCGTGGTGGTCTGCGCATCCAGGCTCGGCGGCTGCGCCTGCTGCGCCACCACCACCTCGCCGCCGCGTTTCTGCGCGACCGCCGGCGCGCCGGGCACCGAGGCCCCGAGCCCCGCCACCGACGCCTGACCGAGTTGCCTGCGCGTGATCATCGCCCTCGCCTCCCAACGGTCGTGTGACGGAATGATGCGCGCGGCGGGGCACTTGGCAAACGGCGCGTGCGGCGCGACAGTCACCGCCGCGGGAGGAGCGGGGCGTGGACGAGGCGGCGGCGTCGCCGGTGCGGGCGGAGATCGACTGGTGGGCGAGCGGCAAGCGCGCCGGCCGGCTCCGGGTGCCGCTGTCGCGCAACGATTCCGGCTGGGGGACGGTGGCGATCCCGGCGGTGGTGATCGCCAACGGCACCGGCCCGACCATGCTGTTCACCGCCGGCAACCATGGCGACGAGTACGAGGGCCAGGTGGCGCTGCTCCGGCTCGCGCAGACGCTGGATCCGGCGGCGGTGCAGGGGCGGGTGATCATCCTGCCGGCGATGCATTTCCCGGCCGCGCGCGCCGGCACGCGGCTGAGCCCGCTCGACGGCCGCGATTTCAACCGCTGCTTCCCCGGCAATCCGCGCGGCAGCTTCGCCGAGGTGCTGGCGCACTATGTCGATACGCATCTTCTGCCGATGTGCGACGCGCAGATGGATCTGCACTCGGGCGGCACGGGGATGGAGATCGTGCCCTCGGCGGTCGGGCATGTGATCGACGATGGCGGCTACATGGAGCGCAGCCTCGCCATGGCGGACGCGTTCAACGCGCCGATCACGCTGCTGCTGGAGGAGGTGAACGCCGGCCCGACGCTGCTCGCAGCGGCGGAGCGGCGCGGGGTGGTCGCCCTCTCCTCGGAGCTCGGCGGCGCCGGCCGGCTCTCGCGCGAGGCGCTCGCGATCACCGAGGCCGGCGTGCGCAACGTGCTGCGCCATCTCGGCATCCTGGAGGGCAAGCCGGTGACGGGCGGGCACGGGAGAAGCCGGCGCATGACCGTGCCCGACCTCGCGCACTACGTGTTCGCGCCGGCGGACGGGATCTGGGAGGCGGCCGATCCGCTCGGCGCCCCGGTGCGCGCCGGTGCCGTGGCCGGGCGGCTGCACGCGATCGAGGCGCCGCTCCGCCCGGCCGAGGTGCTGACCTACGGCGCGGAGGGGCTGCTCTGGTGCACGCGCGCACCCGGCCGTTGCCGCGAGGGTGATCCGGTCGCGGTGATCGCGCGTGACATGCCATAGGAGGACGACGATGGCGGCGGTGGTGAAGAACCTCAGCAGCAGCAGGGCCGACGAGGCGGAGTGGGCGCTGCGCTGCGACATGGCGGCGATCTTCCGCGTCTCGGCCCGGCTCGGCTGGAACGAGCAGATCGGCAACCACAACAGCGTCATGCTGCCGGGCGACGAGCCGCTGTTCCTGATCAACCCGCGCGGCTACCTGTTCCGCGAGCTGCGCGCCTCCGACCTGATCGTCTGCGACCTCGACGGCAAGGTGCTCCGCGGCAAGGGCGAGCTGCGCAAGGTGGCCTTCCACATCCATGCCCGCATCCACCTGACCAATCCGAAGGCGGTGGCGCTGCTGCACGTGCATCCGCAGTACCTGACCGCGCTGTCGATGCTGCAGGGCGGCGAGCTCGCGCTCGCGCATCACAACAACCTCATGCTGAACGACCGCATCGTCTACGACGTCGAGGGCGACGAGCCGGTGCACGACAACGAGGAGGGGGACCGGCTGGCGCGGCTGCTCGGCGACAAGTCGATCATGGTGATGGGCGGGCACGGCGTCTCGGTGGCCGGGCCGACGCCGCACGAGGCGTTCGACGAGCTCTACATCGCCGAGCGTACGGCGATGTACCAGGTCACAGCCCTCTCGACCGGCCTGAAGCTGCGCACGCTGCCGGAGAAGCTCCGCCGCAACTATCTCGGCCCCTGGGGTGCCGAGGTCGATGCGCGCATGCACCTCGACGCCTGGCGGCGCGTGCTCGACAAGGAAGAGCCCGACTACGCGACCTGAACCTCGCCGCGCGCGACCTCGACCGCGAAGGCGGCGACCGCGCGCGCGATCGCCTCGGCGCGCGGCAGGTCGACGCTGACGGGGTAGCGGTCCTCGGGCGCGTGGAACCACGGGTTGCGGCCGATCAGCGAGAGGTAGCGGCCACCGCGCGAGGCGATCTCGTGCGCCTCGCCGTTCGCCGTGCCGCCGGTGACGGGTTCGATCGGCGGGCGCGGATGGCCGGCGGCGACGAGCGCCGCGGTCATGCGTCCGGCAAGGCCGTCGACATTGCTGCGCACGGTCAGATGGGGGTCCTCGGCGGTGCCGAGGTTGGCGCCGAGATGGATCGTCAGCGCGGCATCGCGCGCGAGCGCGGGCTCGTCGGTGAAGATCCGGCGCGCGCCGACATGGCCGAGCTCATGCCCGCAGGTGGCGAGCGCGACCACCGCGCGCGTGCGGCGTGACGGGGCGAGCGCGCGCAGCGCCTCCAGCCAGGCGAGAATGCCGCCGCCGCGTTCGGCCGTGCTGGTCCACCACGAGGTGCGCGGGGTCAGCAGCACGAGCGGCGGCGCGGCACCCGCGAGCGTGGCGCGCACCGAGTGCGACGCGGCGGGCGCGCGCGTGCCCGTCACGACCAGACGGGCGGTGGCGCCCGACGCGGCGAGCGCGGCGAGGCGGGCGGCATCGCGCCCTGCCACCTGCAGCACCGGCGGGCCGAACGGATGCTCGATGTCGTGCGCGTTCAGGGGCGCGAGCCCGTCCGGCTTCGTGCGCATCGCGATGACGATGCCCTGGTGACGGCTCTGCTGCCGGGCCTGGGCGAAGGCGTTGCCGGGCAGGCTGGCCGCGGCCGGGTCCATCTCGGCGACGCCGATCGGCGCATCCGAGCCGAGCGGGCCGAGCGGGCCGGTGATGCCCTCCGGTGGCGTCGTTCCACCATCGAACAGCGGCAGCCCCGCGATCGCGGCGCCCTCGGCCTCGATGCGCGCCTCTCCGGGCGCGAACCGGGTGAAGGGCGCCGGAACGAGTACGGCCTCGGCGCCGGCCCGCTCGGCCTGCTCGCGCAGCCAGGCGGCGGAGGCGGCATCGCCCGCGCTGCCGGCGCGCCGCTCGCCGAACGCGTCATAGGCGGCGAAGAAGGACGCGGGTGTCACGGCGCGCTCACACGTCGCCGAGCAGGCGCGGCAGGAACAGCGCCACCTCGGGCACGAACAGCACCAGCGCGAGGGCGGCCAGCATCGCGAGCACGAACCAGATCACCCACGGCACGGTCTGCTCGATCGAGCAGCCCGCGACCTTGCAGGTGACCATCAGGTTCACCGCCATCGGCGGGGTGAAGGCGCCGATCGCGATGTTCATGGTCAGCACGATGCCGAACCAGGTGAGGTCCCAGCCGAACTGGCGCGCGATCGGCACCAGGATCGGCAGGAAGACGAGGAAGATCGAGATCGCATCGATCAGCATCCCCGCGATCAGCACGATCGCGGTGATCATCAGCTTCATCACCAGGTCGCTCTGGGTCAGCCCGAGCAGCGTGCGCGCCAGCGCATCGAACGCACCGACGGTCGAGCCGGCGAAGGCGAAGATGCTCGCCAGCGCGACGATGATCAGCACCACCGCCGAGATCTCGGCGCTGTCGCGCAGCGTAGCGTAGACCTCGCGCGGCCCGAGCGTGCGGTGGACCGCCGTGCCGACGAACAGGCCGTAGAACACCGCGACCACCGCCGCCTCGGTCGGCGTGAACAGCCCGGTGCGCAGCCCGCCCAGGATCACCCCCGGCGCGGCGAGCCCCCAGGCCGCCTCGACGAAGCTGCGCCCGAACGGCGGGCGCTGCTCGTTCGCATCGGGCAGGCCGAACCCGCCGAGCCGCGCCAGGATCACCGCCGGGATCATCAGCGACAGCCCGACCAGCACGCCAGGGATCAGCCCGCCGACGAACAGCGCCGGCACGGAGACGCCCGGCACCAGCACGGCATAGACGATCAGCGGGATCGAGGGCGGGATCAGCACCGCGGTCGAGCCGGCCGCGCCGATCAGCGAGGCGACATAGGGCCGCGGATAGTTCTGCTTCAGCATCGAGGGCAGCATCACGGCGGAGACGGCCGCCGCATCCGCCGCGCCAGACCCCGAGATGCCGCCGAGGATCATGCACACCAGCACGGCGACCACCGCGAGCCCGCCGCGCCGCCGCCCCACCAGCGACGAGGCGAAGCGCACGAGCCGCTCCGCGACGCCGGAGCGCTCGAACATCATCCCGGCGAGGATGAACATCGGCAGCGCGAGCAGCGGATACTTCGCGATCCCGGTCCAGATGTTCGTCGGCAGCGCCATGATGCCGAGCTGGTGCACGCCCATCACGGCGAAGCCCGACAGCCCGAGCGCGATCCCGACCGGCACGCCGAGGAACAGCAGCAGGAAGAACGCGCCGAGCAGCAGTGCGGAGCCTTCGATCACCATGGCTCAGCCCCGTGCCCGCGCCACGCGCAGCATCCGGCCGAGGATGCGCAGGCAGATCAGCACCGCGAGCACCGGCATCCACACGGTGTAGAGCCATTGCGGCACGCCGAGCCCGGGCGAGAGCACCTCGAAACGATACTCGTCCCACACATACCAGCCGCCGAGCCAGGCGATCGCGGCGAAGACGAAGAAGGCGGCGGCGAGCACGACCTGCTCGATCGCGCGCGCCGCGCGCGCCGGCAGCTTCTCGGTGAAGAAGGTCAGGCGGATGTGCTTGTCGGCGCCGAACGCGGCGGCCGAGCCGACCAGCGTCATGATCACCATCAGCGCCACCGAGTACTCCTCGGTGAAGGCGATCGAGACATCGGTGAAGTAGCGCGCCAGCACATTGGCGAAGGTGATGAGCGCGAGCGCGGCCATGATCGCCGCGCCGATCGCGCCCTCGATCGAGACGGGCACGCGCGGCGGGGCTTCGCCGAGCTTCAGGCCCGGCGCCTCGGGGCGGTCGGGATCGTCCATGCGGCGGGGGCGGAGGCGCGCGGCCCCGCCCGTCACCCGTCAGGCGACCGCCTTGATCGCGGCCTCGGCCTTGCGCACGAGGTCGGCGCCGATCCGGCTCGCCCAGGTGTCGAACACCGACCGGGTCGCGCGCGCGAACGCCTGCTTCTCGGCATCCGACAGCTCGACCGTGGCGACGTTGCGCCTGGCAAGCTCGTCGAAGGACGAGCGGTCGCCGTCGCCGATACCCTTGCGGGCGGCGGCGATCTGGCGCCGCGCCGCCTCCTTGGCGCTCTCGGCGACGATCTCCTGATCGGCGCGCGAGAAGCTCTCCCACACGCCCCTGGCGACGTGGAAGATGCCGGCATCGGCGCAGTAGTTCCACACCGTCAGGTGG
>CALKJX010000149.1 GCA_937995555.1 uncultured Elioraea sp. | reverse complement strand
CTGCGCCGCTGCCTGCGCGCGCCCGCCGCCGCCACCTGCGGCCGCGCCGGCCGCCGCTGTGCCCGCCCCCGCTCAGCACCGCCTCGGAACGATCCTCGCGATCCGTCCGCTCGCGGCGGGCAGTGCCGAGCACATCGTGCGCGCCGACAGCGGCGCGACGATCGTGGTTGTGCAGCCGGATGCCGAGCGGCTTGCCGTCGGCGAGCGGGTGAGACTGCTCGAGCAGGAACGGACGCGCGTCACCCGCGCCCGGTGATCAGTTCAGCGTCGCGCGGATCCCACTCAGCGTCGCGCGCACCTGCGATGCGGCCTCCCCGCCGGGATCGAAGGACAGGAAGCGTTCCAGGCACGCGATCGCCGCGCGCGGGTGGCCGAGCCGCTGATGCACCAATCCGGCCTCCCGCCAAAGCGGCGTCGCATCCGGCGCCAGCCGCAGCATGTCCTCGACGCAGGCGAGCGCACCGGCGAGATCGCCCGCCCGCAGGCGGCGGATCCTGATGTTGTTCTGCAGGCGCAGCAGCACCTCGCGGTCGCGCATCCGGCGGAACAATCCGGGATGGATCTCCGCGTCCTCGCCGGCGATGCGGCCGATCATCGTGCGCAGTTCCGCCGGCGAGGGCGCATGCCCGCGCGCGAAGGGATCGACCGCGACGGCGCGATCCGCCCCCTCGACGGCAACCAGGAAATGCGCGGGGAAGTCGATGCCCCAGGCGGGCCAGCCGGCCGCGCGCGCGGTGTGGATCCAGATGATGCCGAGCGCCACCGGCAGGCCGCGCCGCCGCTCGATCACGCGCAGCAGATTGGCGTTGGCGAGATCCTCGTAGGTCTCGCGGTCGCCCGCATAGCCATGCCGCCCCGCGAGCAATCCCGCAAGCTCGGCTGCACGCGCCTCGACCGCCAGGGCGGCCAGCGCGCCCGCCTCGGCGGCGAGCCCGGCGAGATGCGCGCGCGCCGAGCCGAGATCGGCGTCCGGCGCATCGATCACCGCGAGCAGCAGCGCCGCCTCGGCGAGATCGGGTGGATCGCCCCCGGCCGCGCCGAGGCGATCGAGCGCGGCGCGCGCCTCGGCGGGCGTCATGACGCACGGTCGCAGAGATGCATGACGCTGCGCGTCGGCGTCGTGAAGGTCCGCTCGCGGATGCGCCAGCCGGCGGCGGCCAGTGCCCCTTCCCAGGCCGCGAGCGAGGTGCCGCGGTAGCCGACCTCCCATTTGTGGCCGAGCGGATCGGCCTCGGGCACGAAGGCGCGGAAGCGGTGCGGCCATTTCAGGTGCAGCGCGGTGCGGAGCCAGCCCGGGGCGAACTGCACCGCGAGCCAGAGATGCAGCCCCGACCACGGCACGGACACGACCAGATGCGCCGCCCCGGTCGCATGCAGCCGCCGCAGCACCTCGCGCGCCGCGTCGAACGGCAGGTGCTCGAGCGTCTCGCAGCAGAGCACCGCGTCGAAGCCGGCGACACGGGCCGGTTCGAGCGCGGTCAGGTCGCAGGCGTGGTGCGGCACGTCGGGGCGGGCGAACTGCCGCGGCCCGAGATCGAGCGTCTCGACCGCATAGCCCGCGTTGTCGAGCAGCGCGGTGACGTAGCCGAGATAGGGGCCGATCTCGAGCACGCGCCGCGCCCGGGTGCGCCCGAGCAGCTCCAGCTGGGCGTGCTGGTGCGGGCTGCGCTTGGGCGAGTAGTAGCGATGCCACTCGGCACGGTTCGCCGCCGGATCGGCCCGGCGGTACATCGTCGTGCCCTCGGGAACCGCGCTCATGCAGCGATCCCGAGCCGCTTCAGCCGGTGCGCGGCCTCGGGGTTCACGGCACCCGGCGGGATGCGGCCCCGCGCCAGCGCCTCGACCTGGCGTACCGTGTCGAACGCCTGGTGCTCGGCCGCCTGCGGCGTCAGCCCGCCGACATGCGGCGTCGCAATCACCTTCGGATGCGCGGCAAGTGCTGGCGACGGCATCTGATCGGGCGCGCGGCCGACATCCAGCGCCGCGCCCGCGAGCGGCCCGGCATCGAGCGCATGCAGCAGCGCCGCCTCGTCCACCAGGTTGCCGCGCGCGAGGTTGACGAAGAACGCGCCCGGCTTCATGGCCGCGAAGGCGCGCGCGTCGAGCAGGTTCTCGGTCTGCTCGTTCGCCACCACCAGGCAGACCACGAAGTCGGATTGCGCCAGCACGTCGTGCAGGGGCGCGTGGCCGATCGCGGGGTCATCGGGCGTGACATGGGGATCGGCGACCAGCACGCGCATCCGCATCGCCCTGGCGATCGCCGCGAGGCGTCTGCCGATCACGCCGTAGCCGAGGACGCCGAGCGTCGCCCCGGCGAGCTGCCGGCCCATGCGGATCTCGGGCAGCTCGCCGCGGTGATAGGCGGCGGTCGCGCGGCCGATGCCGCGCGCGAGATCGACCATCATCCCGACCGCAAGCTCAGCGACCGAATCGGCGAAGCCCGGTGTCGCGCGGGTGACCAGCACGCCGGCCGCCGAGGCGGCGGCGAGGTCGATGCTGCGGATGTCGACCGCGCAGCGCAGGAAGGCGACGAGGTCGGGCGCGTGCGCGAAGGTCTCGGCCTCGCCCGGCGTCATGCGGTCGGAGATGATCACGGCGCAGCCGGACGCCGCCTCGGCCAGATCGCGCCCGGCGAGATGGCGGCCCGTGCTGTTGCGCCGCACCCGCGCGACGCGTTCGAGCGCGGCGAGCGCCTCCGCGCCGTAGTAGTTGCGGAACATCCCGTCGGTATGGGCAAGGAAGACGGACAGCATCGCGGGCTCCGGCGGACTCGGCGGCGAGACTGGCCCGGCACGCGTCGCGGCGCCAGACCTGTCCTTGCCCGCGGACCGGCTGGCGCCTAGAACGCCCGCCCATGGCCAAGCGCCCCCGCCCCGCCGGCCACGCCGCCGCCCTCGCCGACCGGATCGCCCGCCGTGACGCCACGGTCGGCGTGATCGGGCTCGGCTATGTCGGCCTGCCGCTGGTCAAGGTGTTCCTCGCGCGCGGCTTCCGCGTGCTGGGCTTCGACACGGATGCGGCCAAGGTGGCGGCCCTGAAGGCCGGGCGCTCCTACATCCGCCACATTCCGGCAGCCGACGTCGCGGGGATGAACGCCACCGGCCGGTTCGACGCCACCGCCGACATGGCCCGGCTGAACGAGCCCGACGCCATCCTGATCTGCGTGCCGACGCCGCTGACGCGTCACCGCGAACCCGACATGACCTATGTCGTTGCGACGACCGAGGCGATCGCGGCACGGCTGCGCCCGGGCCAGCTCGTGGTGCTCGAGTCGAGCACCTATCCGGGCACCACCGAGGAGGTGGTGAAGCCGATCCTCGAGCGCGGCGGCCTCGTCTCGGGGCGCGACTTCTTCCTGGGCTACAGCCCCGAACGCGAAGACCCGGGCAACATCGACCACGGCACCTCGACGATCCCGAAGGTCGTGGGTGCGGACGGCGAGACGGCGCTCGCGCTGACGCGGGCGCTCTACGACGCGGTGGTGGTCGGCACCGTGCCGGTCAGTTCGGCCGCCACCGCCGAGGCGGTGAAGCTCACCGAGAACATCTTCCGCGCGGTCAACATCGCGCTCGTCAACGAGCTGAAGCAGATCTACGCGCCGATGGGCATCGACGTGTGGGAGGTGATCGCCGCCGCCGCCACCAAGCCCTTCGGCTTCATGCCGTTCTGGCCGGGCCCCGGCCTCGGCGGACACTGCATCCCGATCGATCCGTTCTACCTCACCTGGAAGGCGCGCGAGCACGAGGTCGCGACGCGCTTCATCGAACTCGCCGGCGAGATCAACACCGCCATGCCGCGCTATGTCGTGCAGCGCCTCGCGGATGCGCTGAACGACCGCGCCGGGCGCGGGCTCAAGGACGCGTCGGTGCTGCTGCTCGGCCTCGCCTACAAGAAGAACGTCGACGACATGCGCGAGAGCCCGGCCCTGAAGATCATCGAACTGCTGGAGGAGCGCGGCGCGCGCGTGACCTTCCACGACCCGCTCATCGCCGCGATCCCGCCGACCCGCGCCTATGGCCATCTCGCCGGGCGCAGGGGTGTCGCGCTGGCGCCGGCGACGCTGAAGGCCGCGGATGCCGTGCTGGTGGTGACCGACCACGACGCCATCGACTGGAAACGCGTCGGCCGCCACGCGCGGCTGATCATCGACACCCGCAACGCGCTCCGCCGCGCCGGGCACGCGGGCGCGAACCTGGTGCTCGCCTGAGGCGATGCCGCCGCGCGTCGCCCTGATCGGCTGCGGCGCCTGGGGACGCAACATCGCGCGCAATCTCGCTGCCCTCGGCGCGCTTGCCGCCGTCTCGGATCCCGACGACGCCGCCGCAGCCGCCGCCGCGCATGGCGCGCCGGTGCGGGACACCGCAGCCATGCTGGCCGATCCACAGGTCGACGCGGTGGCGATCGCGACGCCGGCGGCGACGCACGCGACGCTCGCCGCCGCCGCGCTCGCCGCCGGCAAGCATGTGTTCGTGGAGAAGCCGCTCGCGCTCGACGTGACCGAGGCCGAGCGGCTGGTGGCGCAGGCCGGCGCGGCAGGGCGCGTGCTGATGGTCGGCCACCTGATGCGCCACCACCCGGCCTTCGCCGCCCTGCTCGATCTCGTGCGCGACGGCCGGCTCGGCCCCCTCTCCTACATCCACGCCCGGCGGCTGAACCTGGGCCGGATCCGGCGCGAGGAGGACATCCTCTGGTCCTTCGCCCCGCACGACATCTCGATGATCCTGGCACTCGCCGGAACGTTTCCC
>CALKJX010000148.1 GCA_937995555.1 uncultured Elioraea sp. | reverse complement strand
GCGAGCTGCTTCGGATCGCGCCCCTCCAGATCCTGGAGCATGAAGGTGAAGCCGCCGCCGGTGCCCAGCCCCACGATGGGGGGCACGTTCAGCGGCATGGCGACGCCGTCGCGCAGGCCGGCGAGCCCGGCACCCATGCGGGCGAGCGCGGGCTGCACGGCGAGGGCCGGGTCGCGCCGCTCCTCGAACGGCTTCAGCAGGCCGATGATGAAGGCGGCGTTCGACTGCGCCGCGCCGTCGAGGAAGTTGAAGCCGACGACGGTCGAGACATTCGCCACCGCCGGGTCGGCGGCGACGATCCGCTCGACCTCCTCGGCGACCGCGAGGGCGCGCGGGACCGAGGCCGCGTCGGGCAGCTGGATCTGGACGAAGAAGGCGCCCTGATCCTCTTCCGGGACGAAGCCGGTCGGCGTGATGCGCGCGATCCCGACGACGCCCGCCATGCAGGCGGCGACCAGCAGCAGCGAGACCGCCGAGATCCGCACCAGCCGCCGCACCACGCCGGCATATCCGTTCGCGGTCGCGTCGATCGCCCGCATGATCGCCGCGATCGGTCCGCGCCGTGGCCCGTGGGCCGGGCGCAGCAGCACCGCCGCGAGCGCCGGCGAGAGCGTCAGCGCATTGATGGCCGAAAGCACCATCGCCACCGAGATCGTCACCGCGAACTGGCGGAACAGCTCCCCCGAGATGCCGGGAATGAAGGCGATCGGCACGAACACCGACAGCAGCACCAGCGTGATCGCGATGATCGGCGCGGTGATCTCGGCCATCGCCTTCTTCACCGCGTCACCCGGCGCGAGATGTGGCTCCTCGTGCATCACCCGCTCGACGTTCTCGACCACCACGATCGCGTCATCGACGACGATGCCGATCGCCAGCACCATCGCCAGCAGGCTGACGGTGTTGGCCGAGTAGCCGAGTGCCAGCAGGGCGACGAAGGTGCCGATCAGGCTGACCGGCACGGCGATGGTCGGGATCAGCGTGGCGCGCAGATTGCCGAGAAAGAGGAACACCACCAGCACGACCAGCACGAACGCCTCGATCAGCGTCTTCTGCACCTCGTGCATCGTCTCGGTGACGAAGGTCGTCGCGTCATAGGCGACGGCCCACTGCATGCCCTCGGGGAAGCGGGTCGCGAGCTCGGCCATTGCCGCCTGCACGGCACGCGCGGTTGCGACCGCATTCGCCCCGGGCGACTGATAGACCGCGAAGAGCTGACCGTCGCGGCCGTTGAAGCGCGTGCGCACATCGGCGAGCCGTGCACCGAGCTCGATCCGGGCGATGTCGCCGAGCCGCAGGATCGACCCGTCGGGGTTGGCGCGCAGCACGATCGCGGCGAACTCCTCCGCGGTGGTCAGGCGCCCCTGGGTCGTGATGGTGAGCTGGAGCTGCTGGTCGTCGCTGATCGGCTCGGCGCCGATCCGCCCCACCGGCGCCTGCACGTTCTGCGCCTGGATGGCCGCGATCACGTCGGCCGGCGTGAGGCCGAGCTGGGTGAGACGCTCCGTCCGCACCCAGACCCGCATCGCGTAGTCGAGCGGGCCGAACAGGGTCACATCGCCCACGCCGGGCACGCGCTTGATCACGTCGAGCACGTTGATCGTGAGATAGTTCGACAGGAACAGCCCGTCGTAGCGGCCATCGGGTGCGTGCACGGCGATCACGTTCAGCATCGCCGAGGACTGCTTCTTCACCGTCACACCCTGCTGGCCCACCTCGGCCGGCAGCCCGGCGAGCGCCACCTGCACGCGGTTGTTGACATTGACGGTGTTGATGTCGGGGTCGGTGCCGAGCTCGAAGCTCACATTCAGCCGGTAGGTGCCATCATTGGCCGAGAGGCTGCGCATATAGATCATGCGATCGACGCCGATCACCTGGCTCTCGATCACCTGGCCGACGGTCTGTTCGATCACCGCCGCACTCGCACCGGGATAGCGGGCGGTGACGCTGACCTGCGGCGGCACGATGTCGGGATACTGCGCGACGGGAATCCGGCTCAGCGCCAGCAGGCCCGCGATCGTGGTGACGATCGCGATCACGGCCGCAAGTCGCGGCCGATCGACGAAAACCGCCGAGATCATGCGCTCAGCCCCCGCGCGCGGGTCGCGGCGCGGCGGGCACGCCCTGCACCGGCTGGCCGGGGCGGACACGCTGCAGCCCGTCGACGATCAGCATCTCCCCGCCGGCGAGCCCCTGCTCGACGACGATGCGCCCGCCCTCGAGCGGCTGGCCGAGCCGGAGCCGCCGGATCGTCGCCCTGCCCTCCTCGACCACGAACACATAGGCGCCCTGCTGGTCGAGCAGCATCGCCGATTGCGGGATCACGACGCGCTGTTCCGGTTCGGGCCCTTCCACCGTCACCGAGACGAACTGGCCGTCGATCAGGCGGCGATCAGGGTTGTCGATGCGTGCGCGCACCGTCACCGTGTCGGTGCCTTGCGCCACGGTGACATCGACGAAGTCGATCTGCCCGACCTGATCGTAGAGCGAGCCGTCCTGGAAACGCAGGCGCACGCGCGGCCGGCGCTCGGCATCGCGCCTCGCCTCGCGGTCAAGACCGAGGAAGACGCGCTGGCTGACCGGGAAGGTGACGTACATCGGATCCTGCCCGACCAGCAGGGCGAGCGGACCGGTCTCGGGGCCGACCACGTTGCCGGGTGAGACGGCGGCGCGGCCTATCCGGCCCGCCAGGGGCGCGCGGATCAGGGTGTAGTCGAGATTGATCCGGGCCCGCGTCAGCGCCGCCTGGGCCTCCAGCACCTGGGCGGCCGCCATCTCGGCCTCGGCCTTGCGCTGGTCGCGCACGGCAGGCGAGGTATCGCGCGTGCGCAGCAGCTCCTCCGCACGGGCGAGCTGCGCATCGGCATTCACCTTCGCCGCCTCGGCCGAGGCCAGCGCCGCCTTGGCGGCCTCGACCGCCGCGATATAGGGCGCGCGTTCGATGATGAAGAGCAGGTCGTCCTTCCGCACCTCCTGGCCCTCGCGGAAGGCGCGCTGCTCGAGGAAGCCGGCCACGCGCGCGACCAGGTTCACGCGCTCGATCGCCTCGATGCGACCAACGAACGAAACGGTTTCGGTCACGGGCTCCTGCGCGACCGCGACGACGCCGACGGGCGGGACCGGCTGGGCCGACGCGGCGCCCGCCGCCAGGCCGAAGCCAACGGCAAGGGCAAGGGCGAAGTCCGCCAACGGCGCGCGCATGCTGGTCCTCGATCCGACGCAGGGACGCTGATCGTAGTCCGATCGGCCCCCGCCATTCCATACCGTCGGAACCGTGGTTCGCCAACGCTCGACAGGCCGCGAACATTTCTCTTGAGGGCCGAAACCAGGCCTTGCGCCCTCGCTGCCCGCCAGCTTCGCGGCAGAGCACAGGGTGCGGCGCGCCCCCCGAAGAGGCCGCTGAGGAGGAACGCGACCATGCGAGCGATGCTTCCGGTGTCGGCGGCTGCCCTTGTTTTCGGCGCAGCCCAGGCGCAGCAGGCGACCGGCGACCAGGCGCTTGAGCGGATGCGCGGCTTCCAGACCACCGGAACCCCGCTCGAGATGCAGTCCGTGCCGCAGATGGGCCGCCGCGCCGACCAGGTC
Organism: uncultured Elioraea sp.; assembly: GCA_937995555.1. Lineage (GTDB taxonomy): Bacteria > Pseudomonadota > Alphaproteobacteria > Acetobacterales > Acetobacteraceae > Elioraea. The sequence continues at coordinate 9,507 of CALKJX010000148.1, read as the reverse complement.
CGGCGCAACCTCGGGCGCATCAAGCTGCCGCCCTGGTTCCGGATCGACCTCTACGCTGTGGTGCCCGACGCGCGGCACATGGCAGTCAGACGCAACAATGCCCATGTCTTCGTCGGCACGCGCAAGACCGGCCTGTGGGTGGTGGTCGATCGCGACAAGGACCGCATCGCCGACGAGGTGAAGCGCATCGCCCCCGCCATCCGCTTCACCCAGCCCAATCCCGGCTACAGCCCCCACGGCTTCCTCCATGTCGTCGAGCACAACCGGGAGCTGGTGTTTCCGGCGATCGCGTTCCTCATTGAGGGGCCGGACGTCGCGGTGGACGTGGTCGTGCCGCAGGGCGGGCTGATCCCGCGCGCGGAGGAGGGCTTCAATCACGGCCACCGCGTCTGCCGGATCGGGCCCGACAACAAGCTCTGCATCTCGCTCGGTCAGCCCTTCAACGTGCAGCCGCGCGAGAAGCTCGAGCCCTATGAGCGCCTCGGCATCAGCGGCATCATCCGCATGGACCGTGACGGCAGCAACCGCGAGGTGTTCGCGCGCGGCGTCCGCGACTCGGTCGGCATCGAGCTCCATCCGCGCACCGGCGAGCTCTGGTTAACCGGCAACCAGGTGGACGGCATGGGCGACGACATCCCGCCCGGTGAGATCCATCGCGCCACGGCCGCCGGCCAGCACTGCGGCATGCCCTGGTACGGCGACGGCCGTGTGCGCACGAAGGCGTACAAGGACTCCGAGCCGCCCGCCGGCGTCCGCTTCCCCGAGGCGGAGATGGTCGCGCATGCCGCCGCTCTGGGGCTGATGTTCTAGACGGGACGGATGTTCCCGGAGCGCTACCGCGGCGGGCTGTTCGGCGCCCAGCGCGGCTCGCGGAACCGCACCACGCCGGTCGGCGCGCGCGTGATGTTCACGCCGATCAAGCCCGACGGCTCGGGCATGGCGGGCGAGTCCGAGGTGTTCGCCTCAGGCTGGCTCGACGAGGAGACCGCCGAGCACTACGGCCGGATCGTCGATCTGGCGCAGTTGCCCGACGGATCGCCGCTGGTCAGCGACGATACGGCCGGCGCGATCTACCGCATCTCGTACCAGGCGCAATGAGTGCGCGGCGCATGATCGGGGCGGCCGTTGCGGCAGTCGCCCTTCTCCTCCCGGCCGTCTCCGCGCCGGCGCAGGAGGGCGAGCCGCGTCAGGGCCGGCGTCTGGCGGCGCGGTCGTGCCAGGGCTGCCTCGGCATGCACGGGCTCTCGAAGCAGGCCAACGCCCCCACCATCGCCGGACATCCGATGGACTATTTCATTCGCCAGCTGACCGCGTATCGTGATGGGGGTCGGCACGACGAGCAGATGAGCATCGCCGCGCGCGACCTGACGGACGAGCAGATCCGGGCGCTCGCCGCCTATCATTCGGCCATCGAGCTGGAGGCAGCGCGGATCCCGGGCCGCGACTGAGGAAGAGCCATGGCGGACGAGGACGACGTTCCCGAACTCGGCATTTCCACCGAAACCGTCTGCTGGGTGATCGCGCGCGCACGCGCCTTCGACGCCAAGGAGGCGGGCGACGGCGACGCCGACCCGGACGAGGACGATCCCGAGGCGCATCTGCTGGAGGAGGAGGGCGACACGATCGCCGAGGAGCTCCGCGACGCGATCGCCGAGATGAACGAGGACGAACAGGCCGCGCTGATCGCGCTCGCCTGGATCGGCCGCGGCGAGTTCGACGTCTCGGAGTGGGACGAGGCCGTGCGTACGGCAAAGGAGCGCAACCTGCGCAATGCCGAAGACTACCTGGTCGGCATGCCGCTGCTGGGCGACTACCTGGAGGAGGGGCTGTCGGCGTTCGGGCTTTCGTGCGACTGATCCCGCGCGATGCGTCGATCGTGGTGCTGACCGGGGCGGGCATCTCGCGCGAGAGCGGCCTCGCCACCTTCCGCGACGCCGACGGCATCTGGGCCAAGGTGCGCATCGAGGACGTCGCCACGCCGGAGGCTTTCGCGCGCGACCCGGCCCGGGTGCACGCATTCTACAATGCGCGGCGGCGGCAGATCACCGACCCGCACGTGCAGCCGAACGCGGCGCATCACGCGGTCGCGCGGCTGTCCCGTGACTGGCCCGGGGGCGTGACCGTCGTGACGCAGAACGTCGATGACCTGCACGACCGTGCCGGCACCGCGAACCTGATCCACATGCACGGCGAGCTCGCCAAGGCGCGCTGCCGGTTGTGCGGCGCGGTGATGCCGTGGCGCGAGGACCTCTCGGTCGAGACAGCATGCCCGTCCTGCGGCCAGGCCGGCGGAATGCGGCCGCACGTGGTGTGGTTCGGCGAGATGCCGCTGGCGATGGAGGAGATCGGCGCGGCCCTCGACCGCTGCGGGCTGTTCGTTTCGATCGGCACCTCGGGCGCGGTCTATCCGGCCGCCGGGTTCGTCGCCGAGGTCCGCGGGCGCGCGCGCACGGTGGAGCTCAACCTGGAACCGAGCGAAGGCAGCCACCTGTTCGACGAGGCGATCTATGGGCGGGCGACTGAAGTGGTACCCGCATTCGTGGCCCGCCTGATGGGCTAGCGGCGCCCTGGAACGGGCGCGCACAGCGTTCGTGACCAGGGACGCGCACGACAGCCCTTGGCCGTTGCCTGAGCCGGGAAGATTTCGTGGGGGGACTACGCTGGTCCCCCCACACCCCCCTGCACCTTCAGCCCGCAGCCGCCGCGCGCGCCGCGGCAGCGCCCTGCACCTCGGCGAGGTGGTCGAACCGGTGCACGTAGGTGCCGAGGCCCATGCTCATCGACCGGAGTTCGATGATCATGCCGTGCAGCTCGGCCGCCGGCACCAGCGCCTGCACCTCATCCCAGCCGGGCCAGCCCTCGCGCTCCGAGTAGCCCAGGATCTGGCCGCGACGCTCGGAGAGCAGCCGCTGCGCCGCCGCCGTGAACCCATTCGGCACATACATCGACACGTGGTGGATCGGTTCCAGCAACACCGGCCCCGCCGCCGCCAGTCCTTCCTGCATCGCCATCCGCGTCGCGGTCGCGAACGCCATGTCGCTGCTGTCCACCGAGTGGAACCCGCCGTCGACCAACGTGACCGCAATGTCCACCACCGGATGGCCGAGCGGCCCCTTGCGCGTCGACTCCTCGGCCGACTCGCCGACCGCCGGGATGAACCGCTTCGGCACCACACCGCCGACGATCCTGTCGGTGAACGTGAATCCCTCGCCGCGGCCACGCGGCTCGATCTCCAGCACCACATCGGCGAACTGGCCGTGTCCGCCGGTCTGTCGCTTGAGCCGCGCGTGCTGGCGCACCGGCCGGCGGATCGTCTCGCGATAGGGCGTGCGCGGCTTGGCCACCGTCACCTTCACCCCATGCGCCTTGCCCAGCCGCGCCACCGCCGCCTGCAGATGGATGTCGCCCTGGCCCTCGATCAGGATCTGGCCGAGCTCCGCGTCCTGCGTCACCGAAAGCGACGGATCCTCCTCCATCAGCCTGCCGAGCGCGGCGGTCAGCCGCACATCGTCCTTGCGGTCCTCGGTCACGACCGCAAGCGCGTGCACGGGCGGCAAGGGAACAGGGAAGGGAAGCTGCTTGGTGTCCTTGCCGGGCGAGATCGTCCTGCCGGTCGCAAGACCCTCCAGTCGGCCGAGCGCAACAACGTCGCCCGACACCGCCTCCGGCACCTTCTCCGCCTCCAGGCCCGGGAAGCGCGTGATCCCGCCCAGCCGCGTGCCCTCCAGCGTCGTGCCGTCCTTCAGCGGGCCACGCCAGATGCGCGCATAGGAGAGCTTGCCGCCATGGCCGGTGTGCACGCTCTTGAAGATCTGCGCGACCGGCCCCTCCGACGCCGGATCGAGCCCTCGCCGGGCGGCGGTCTCGACGACATCGGGCGCGTCGTGGCGCAGCGCCTTCCACAGCCGCCGGACGCCGCCGCCCCGCTCGGCACAGCCGAGCAGCACCGCATCCACCGCCCCGGTCACGAGGTCCTGGTGCATCACGCGGTAGAGGTCCTCGGGGGTTGCGACCGAATCCTCGATCAGTTTCTCCAGCAGCGCGTCGTCGTGATCGGCCAGCGTCTCGGCGAGAACTGTACGCGCCTCGCGCTCGCGCTCCACCACCGTCTCAGGCATGCGGATCAGCTCCGACGGCTCGCCGCGGCGATAGCGATAGGCGCGCTCGCTCACGAGATCGACATAGCCGGTGATCTCCTCGCCCTCGCGGATCGGCACCTGGCGCAAGACGAGCGGCCGGCGCGACTGCGTCTGCAGCGCTTCCATCGTTTCGCGCACGCTGCCCTCGGCCATCGTGTCCACCTTGTTGACGAACACGAGGCACGGCACGCCCTGCTCCTCGAGCATGCGGAACACCGGCGCGAGGCCGAGCGCGCGGGTCGGATCGGGCTCGCACACCAGCACCGCCATGTCGGCGATCGCGAGCGCGCTCGCCGCCTCGTAGGCGAACTCGACCGAGCCCGGGCAGTCGAGCAGGGCGAAGCTCTCGCCGAGATACGTGCAGTGGCCGAGCCGGGTCTCGGTGCCCATCGCGCGGTCGCGCGCTTCGGTCGGGCGCTTGAGCGGCGAGCCGGCGGCGGCCAGCATCGCCTCGAACAAAGTCGATTTCCCCGCCCCCTGGGGCCCGATCAGCGCAATCGCGCGCGGCCCGTGCCGGCCCTGGCCGTCGGGGGCGGGGGTGTCTTTCTCTGGCATCTGCGGCGTCTCCCCGGCCGCTTGTGCGCGCGGCCTGTCCCGAGGTTACGGGGCACCCGCCATCCCGCCGGGGGACGGAGGGTCACCCCTCCGCCGCCAACTCTACCCGTCCTGGCGCCGGGCGCGACCGGAATCAGCGCGGCGGCGCGAGCCGCTGCCAGGCGGCCACCGCCCCGGCGAGCGTCGCGTGGCCGATCTCCGGCGTTCCCGCGCGGTTCGCGCGCACCGGCTCGTTCGCCACCTGGTTGGCGATCCAGCGGTCCGTCAGGCGCACGATCAGGGCCACGTCGCTGTCGGCGACCGCGTCCATGTCGAGCGCGGCCAGATCGGCATGCGGCGGGTCGGCGTTGGCAAGCCCGGGATTCGGGTTCATGCGCACCACCGGCCCGTCCTCCACCGGATCGGCCGGGTTGGCGGGCAGGCGCCCGCCCAGCATGATGTGCGCGTGCAGGGGCGCGCTGTTCGGCGGCTCCTTCAGGATCGCGCGCAGCATGTAGCCGACCTCGGCGCCGAGCCGGCGCAGCTTCAGCCCCATGTCCTCGGAGGGCGGGGCGAGCGGCTTCTCGCGACCATCCACGCGCGCCGTGCCGAGCGACAGCAGCGCCACCTCGCCCGGCCGCCAGCCATAGCCGAGCGCCTCGACCGCGGCGATCGCGGCGGGGCAGTTCCAGCCGGCGATCGCGCCGTCCCAGTAGATGCCGCCGCCGAACCGTGCGGCATCGTCGAAATAGAGCACCGGCGCGTTCGAGCTCGCATGGATCGCCTCGGCCAGCGACGCCGAGGGCCGGCGCGGCGGCGGCTCGAACGCGGCCGAGGGCGAGCTGAGATCCGACCGGAACAGCACGCCGCGCTGCGCCGGCAGGTCGTAGGCGCAGATCAGCAGATGCGGCAGGAGCCTGCCGCGATTGCCCGCGCGCGAGCCGACCTCCGGCAGCGGCTTGTCCCACGGTCCCAGGATCGCGCGCAGCCCGGCGAGCTTGCCGGTCGCGGCGTAGCGGCCGGGCCAGACGCCCGGCGCGGCGAAGATGCTGCGGCGCTTCGCCTGATCGAGGAACAGGCCGAGCAACTCTTCCAGGGTCAGGTCCATCAGCAGCCCGCCGAGCACGAGCGAGCCGCCCGAGTTCGAGGCGGCGAGGTCGAACTCGGCCAGCACGTCATGCCCGCGCGCCGACAGCCCGTAGAGATTGATGAGCGCGCGCACCTGGATCAGCGCCCAGGCGCCGCCGCCGTCGAGGCTGAGAATGCGGTGTCGGGTCATCGCGGTTCGCCTCCCGGATCGGTGCGCGAGAGCGACCGGAGACACCGCGGCGCCGGCCGCCAGTCGGGCGGCGCGAGTTCGAACCCCTCGAAGTGGAACGCCGGACTGACGGTGCAGCCGACCAGCGTCCAGCGGCCGAGGCTCGCCGCGGTCTGCCACCACCCGGCCGGCACGATCCGCTGCGGCATCTGCCTGGCGCCGAGATCGGGGCCGAGCCACATGGCCTCCGCGTCGTGGCCGTCCGGCGAGACCGTCAGCACCAGGGGTGCGCCGCCGTGCCAGTGCCAGAGTTCGGTCGCGTCCACGCGGTGCCAGTGCGACACCTCCTCGCCCCGGAGCAGGAACAGGATCGCTGTTCCCGCGCCGCGCGAGCCGTCGGCGGGCGTGTCGCGCCAGGTCTCGCGATACCAGCCGCCCTCCGGGTGCGGGGCGAGACCGAGCGCCACAATCACCGCGTCCGGATCGGTGCGGGGATCGAGCAGGTTCATCGCGTCACTTCGGTGCGACCGGCACGGTCTCGACGAAGGCGCGGTGCTTCGCCGCACTCTCGAACCACACCGCGAGCTTCGGATGCGTCTCGCGCCAGGGTTCGGCGGCGAAGCGGAAATCGAGATAGCCGAGCGCGCAGCCCACCGTGATCGAGCCGATCGTGAACGGCCCCATCAGGCTGTCCGCCTCGCGCTCGAGCAGATCGAGCGTGCGCGCGATCGCATCGCGCATGCGCGCCATCGCCGCCGTCCGCGCCGCCTCCTCGGGGCGGAGGCTCTCGCCGCGCCGCGCGACCGCCGCCTCCATGATCCCGTGGCCGAGCGCGTGCAGCCTGAGCGCCACCAGTCGCGCGCCACGCTCGGCCGGGTAGAGGGGCGGGGCCGCGCCGATCCCGTCGAGGTATTCGCAGATCAGCGGGCTGTCCATGTAGGCGATGCCGTCCGCGCCGATCAGGGTCGGGATCTTGCCGAGCGGATTGACCGCCAGCAGGTCGGGCGGCGAGGCGTGCACATCGCACCAGACCTTCTCGATCCGGTCGTCGATGTCGCGCGCGATCGCGCACGCCATCACCGTGCGCACGAACGGGCTCGCCGGCGAGTGGAACAGCTTCACGCGGAACGTCCTTTCAACGGAAGGAATCCTTGGCCGCGCGCAGGGCCGCGAACGCGGCCGCGTCGCGCGCGCGCAGGAACGGGTTCGCCGCCTTCTCGGCGCCGAGCCTCACCGGCAGGGTCGGCCGCCCGGCCGCCCGCTGCGCCTCGACCTCGGCCGCGCGCGCGCGCAAGGCGGCGTTGTCGGGCTCCACCGTCAGCGCGAAGCGGGCATTGGACTGGGTGTATTCGTGCCCGCACAGCACCAGCGTCTCGTCCGGCAGCGCGGCGAGACGCGTCAGCGCGGCGAAGAACTCCTCGGCCGAGCCCTCGAACATCCGCCCGCAGCCGAGCGAGAACAGCGCATCGCCGCAGGCGAGCACGCCCGCCTCGGCGAAGTGATAGGCGATGTGGCCGCGCGTGTGGCCGGGCGTGTCGATCACCACGGCCTCGCTCTCGCCGACCGCGACCGCGTCGCCCGGGCTGACGGCCCGGTCGAGTGCCGGCAGCCGGTGCGCATCCGCGGCCGCGCCGATCACTGCCGCGCCGTACGCCGCCTTCAGCGTCGCCACCCCGCCGACATGGTCGCCGTGATGGTGCGTCAGCAGGATCAGCGCCGGTTCCCAGCCGCGCGCCGCGAGCGCGGCCTCGACCGGTGCCGCCTCGCCGGGATCGACCACGGCGACCGTGCCGGTCGCCTGGTCGCGCAGCAGCCAGACATAGTTGTCGGAGAGGGCGTGGACGGGGACGATCTCGAGGCTCGCCATGGCGCGTTCCTACCATCCGCCCCGCCGCGGGCCAACCGAGCCGGCGCTGGGTTTAGGCCCCGCGCGTGCTATGACGACCGGATGGCGGAGGATGCCGGCGCCCTCACCCGCTTCTACGCCTCGCCGCACGGCAAGGTGGTGACCACCACGCTGCGGGCGAGGCTGCGTGCGCTCTGGCCGGTCGTTCCGGGCACGCGCACGCTCGGTCTCGGCTACGCGCTGCCCTATCTGCGCGTCTGGCGCACCGAGCCGCGCGACCGCACGGTCGCCTGCCTGCCGGTGCAGATGGGGCCCGCACGCTGGCCGCGCCACCGGCCGAACCTCGCCTGCCTGGCCGAGGAGGACCGGCTGCCGTTTCCCGATCTCCATTTCGATCGCGTGCTGATGGTGCACGCGCTCGAACACGCCGGTCAGACGCGGCGGATGCTGCGCGAGGCCTGGCGGGTGCTGAAGGACGACGGGCGGCTGATGGTGGTGGTGCCGAACCGCACCGGCTGGTGGGCCTATGCCGAGCGCACGCCGTTCGGCCATGGCCGCCCGTTCTCGGCCGACCAGCTCGCGCGGCTGCTGGAGGCGGCGATGTTCCGCGCGCTCCGCCGCGACGGCGCGCTCTACCTGCCGCCCTTCGCCTGGCGGCCGCTGCTCCGCACCGCCGGCGCCTGGGAACGGCTCGGCCGACGGCTCGGGCCGCGTTTCGCCGGCGTTGTCATCGTCGAGGCGGCCAAGGACATGTACGCCGCGATCCCTGCGGGCGAGGCCGTACCGTCGCGCCGCCGCGCCGTCTCCGCCGTGGACAGCGGCTGATGCGCGGCGACGGCCGGTCCCCCAGGACCGCCCGCCGTTCCCCCACGCGCCGCGATCACGCGGGGTACTTGAACGCCGGCAGGTCGCGCAGGCTCTCGCGCGTGGCGTTCGGCAGCATCACGTTGCCCTCGCGGTCGATCTGCAGCCGCTCGAACGGCACCGCGACCAGCTTGGCGCCGATGCCGAGGAAGCCGCCGACCGAGATCACCGCCACCGTCACGTGCGCGTCGCGCGTGATGATCAGGTCGTCGATCGAGCCGATGCTCTCGCGCTCGCTGTTGCGCACGGTCGCGCCGACCACCTTCGAGGCACGCATGCCGGAGGCGACCGCGACCGGGTCGATCTCGCGCGGCGCGGCAGGCATGCCCTGGGACGGCATCGCCGGCGTGGTCGGGGCGGCCGCGGGAGGGGTCGCGGGGGCGACGCGTTCGGGGATCGCCTGGCCCGGCATGGCGGGCGCGGCCGGGTCGGTCGTGGTCTGCTGCGCCAGCGCCGGGCTGGCGATGACGCCTGCCAGCAGCATCGCCTTGATCGTGTCGTTGAGTCGCATGGTCCATTCCTTCCTTCGCTCTGGACCGTCGGGCGGAGGGTCATGAGCCGGCCCGCGATCTGATCGGACAACGGCGCATCGCGCGCCCGGTTTCGTCCGCCTCACCTGCCTGTCATGCTCGCCCGGCCATGACGCGCCGGCCGCGCCCGCTTTCCTCCCCCACCGAGGCCTCGCTGCATGAGGCGGCGCTCGCGCATCTCGCCCGTTTCGCGGCGACGCGCGCAGGGCTGTTGCGCGTGCTTAACAACAGGATTGCGCGCTGGGCGCGGACGGCCGCGGTCTCTGAGGACGAGCGTGACCGCGCGGTCGCCGCGGCGCGCGCCGCCGCCGAGGCGGTGGTGGCGCGCCTCGCCGC
>CALKJX010000147.1 GCA_937995555.1 uncultured Elioraea sp. | reverse complement strand
GGTGGTCGCATGCACCTTCGCTTCGCTCACCCGCTGGCGCCGCCTCGTGCGCGATTATGAACAGCGCCTCGCCGTCTCCGAGGCCTTCATCCACGTCGCCATGGGAAGCCTCGTCCTCCGCAGAATCTGCCATTGCGCCCTCTCGCAACCGGACTCTGAACCACAATCAATTTCAACATCACCCCCGCACGTCGGCCTCCCCTACCCCCGCGTCAGCACGAACAGCCCCTGTTCGGCGAACAGGTTGGCGAGCCGCCGGTTGCGCCGCCACGGTGTCTTCCGCCCGGCCTCGTCCACGCCCAGCCAGCGCTCGACGCGGTAGCCGTCGGCCTCGCACAGCGCGAAGAAGTCGCTGATCGTGCAGAGGTGGATGTTCGGCGTGTCGTACCAGGCGCGGTCCAGCGCCTTGGTGCGCGGCATCCGCCCCGTCAGCAGCAGCCGCATCCGCACCTGCCAGTGGCCGAAGTTCGGGAAGGACACGATCGCGCGCCGGCCGATGCGCAGCATCTGCGCCAGAACCTCGCGCGGCCGTTCGGTCGCCTGCAGCGTGCGCGAGAGGATCACGTAGTCGAACGCGGCGTCGGGGTAGAAGGCGAGGTCGGTGTCGGCATCCGCGTGGATCACCGGCAGCCCGTGCGCGACCGCGGCGGTGACCAGCGCCATGTCGATCTCGATCCCGCGCCCGTCCACGTCCCTCTCGTGCACCAGGATGTCGAGCAGCGCGCCGTCGCCGCAGCCGATGTCGAGCACGCGCGCGCGCGGTTCCACCATCTCGGCGATCAGGCGCAGGTCCAACCGGTCGGACAGCGGACGGCCGGTGCGCGGCGCGGGGGCGAGGCCCTCGGGCATCAGCGCCACCGCTCCGCCGCGCCGGCTAGGAAGCCGCTCACCGTGCGGAACAGGTCCGGCTCGTCGAGCAGGAAGGCGTCGTGCCCCTTGTCGGAGGTGATCTCGACGAACGAGACGTTCGCCGCCGCGGCGTTCAGCGCGCGCACGATCTCGCGGCTCATCGCGGTCGGGAACAGCCAGTCGGACGAGAACGAGATCACGCAGAACCGCACCGGCGTGTTGCGGAACGCCGCCGCCACCGATCCGCCATGCTCGGCGGCGAGGTCGAAATAGTCCATCGCGCGCGTGATCGTCAGATACGAATTGGCATCGAAGCGCTGCACGAAGGACGAGCCCTGGTACTGCAGGTAGGACTCCACCTCGAACAGGTCGTTCGAGAAGGTCAGCATCGGCCCCGTGCGCAGGCGGCGGCCGAACTTCCGCGTCAGCGCCTCCTCCGAGAGATAGGTGATGTGCGCGGTCATGCGCGCGACCGCGAGCCCCCGTGCGGGCACCACGCCATGCTTCCAGTACTCGCCGCCATGGAAATCCGGATCGGCGTTGATCGCCTGGCGGCCGATCTCGTGGAACGCGATGTTCTGCGCGCTGTGGTGCGTCGCGGTGGCGATCGGGATCGCGCTGAACACCCGCCCGGGGTGGAGCGCCGCCCACTCCAGCACCTGCATCCCGCCCATCGAGCCGCCAAGCACCGAGAACAGCTTCGGCACGCCGAGATGATCGAGCAGCTTCGCCTGGGCGCGCACCATGTCGCGGATGGTCACGGGCGGGAACCGCATGCCCCACGGGCGGCCCTGCGGGCGCCCCTCGGCATCCGTCATCTCCTCGCGCGGGCCCGAGCTGCCCATGCAGCCGCCAAGCACATTGGCGCAGATGACGAAGAACCGCTCCGTGTCGACCGGCAGGCCCGGGCCGACCATGGTCTGCCACCAGCCCGGCTTGCCGGTGACGGGGTGGGTCTCGGCCACGTACTGGTCGCCGGTCAGCGCATGGCAGATCAGGATCGCGTTCGACTTGGCATCGTTGAGCCGGCCATAGGTGCGGTAGGCGACCACCAGCGGCCTCAGCACCGCGCCGCAGTCGAGCGCCAGCCCCTCCGGGAACACCGCACGCTGGTGCGTGATCCCGGCGGTCGCGAGCGGGGCGCGGACGGTCTCGGCCATGCGCGATCACTAGGCCCGCGGCGCCCCGGGCGCAATGCGCGTGGGCACAGCCGCGCTTGCGTCCGGCTCCACTTCCGCTATGCCTCCTCCGCCATGCCCGCCGACCCGCCGCCCGCCACCGACGCCGAGGCCGAGGCCGATCCCGCCTGGCGCACGGCGGATCGGCTCGCGACGCTGCGCGCGGAGATCGACCGGGTGGACGGGCTGATCCATCAGCTGGTGATGCAGCGGGCCGAGGTGGTCGCCTGCCTGGCCGAGCTTCGGGTGAAGCGCGGCGCGCCGTTCCGCCCGGCGCGCGAGGCCGAGATCATGCGCCGGCTGCTCGCCAATCATCGCGGCCGCCTGCCCAAGCCCGCCCTGGTCGGCATGTGGCGCGAGATGATCATGGGCATGACCCTGATCCAGGCGCCGTTCCCGGTCGCGGTCTGGAGCCCGGAGGCGGGCTCGGGCCACGTGGCGCTCGCGCGCGAGCATTACGGCACCGCCGTGCCGCTGCGCTGGATGCGCACCACCGCGCAGGTGCTGCGCGCGGTGAGCGGCGGCGAGGCCGCGGTCGGCGTGCTGCCGCTGCCGCAGGACGACCCGAACGCCGAAGGCGCGCACGACCCGTGGTGGATCGCGCTGATGCGCGGCGACGGCTCGGGGCTGTCGGTGATCGCGCGCCTGCCCTTCGTGACGCTGCGCCCCGAGGGCGCGTCGCGCGCCCAGGCACTGGTGGTCGGCGCGCTCGCCCCCGAGCCCTCGGGCGAGGACCGCTCGCTGGTCGCCTTCGAGGCCGCGCCCGAACTCAGCCGCGCGCGGCTCTCCGACCTCGCCGCCGCCGCCGGGCTCGCGCCCCGCAGCCTGGTGCTGCATCGGTCCGAGCGCGGGCCGACCGCCTGCCTCGCCGAGGTGGACGGGCTGGTCGAGGCGCGCGACCCGCGCCTTGCCGCGCTCGCCGAGGTCGGGCTCGCCCGCCCGATCGTCATCGGCGGCTGGCCGGTGCCGCCGCCCGAGTCCGCCTTCGCGCCGGAGTGATCGCCATGCCGCCGCAGCCGCGTCCGTCCATTCTCGAGATCGAGCCCTATGTCGGCGGCGAAGCGAAGCTCGCCGGCGCCAACCGGGTGATCAAGCTGTCGTCCAACGAAGGGGCACTCGGGCCGTCCAAGCGCGCGATGGAGGCCTATCGCGCCGAGGCCGGCGAGATCCACCGCTACCCCGATGGCGGCGCGACCGCGCTGCGCGAGGCGATCGGCGCGGCGCTCAGGCTCGATCCGGCGCGCATCGTCTGTGGCGCGGGCTCGGACGATCTGCTGTGCCTGCTCGCCCAGGGCTATGGCGGGCCGGGGACGGAGACGATCGTCACGCGTCACGCCTTCGCCATGCACCCGCTCTATGCGCGCTACGCAGGCTCGACGGTGGTGACGGTCGAGGAACGGAACCTGACTGCGGATGTGGACGCGATCCTCGCCGCGGTCAGCCCGCGCACCACGCTCGTGTTCCTCGCCAACCCGAACAACCCGACCGGCACGCTGGTGCCCTGGAGCGAGATCGCCCGGCTGCGCGCGCGCCTGCCCGAGACCGTGCTGCTTGTGCTCGACCTCGCCTATGCCGAGTACCTGGACGATCCGCGCGGCACCGACGTGATCGCGCTGGTGGAGGCCGGCGCCAACACGGTGATGACGCGCACCTTCAGCAAGATCTACGGGCTCGGCGGCTTGCGGCTCGGCTGGGTCTACGCGCCCGCGGCCGTGGTGGAGGTGCTGAACCGCATCCGCAGCCCGTTCAACGCCTCGCGCCCGGCCCAGGCGGCCGCGATCGCGGCCTTGGCCGACACCGACCACGTCGGCGCCTCGCGCGCGCACAACCGGCGCTGGCGGGCCTGGCTTGCCCAGGCGCTGGAGAGCACCGGCGTGCTGGTGCGCGGCACCCACGGCAACTTCCTGCTCGCCGATTTCGCCGCGGTCGGGCGCAGCGCGGCCGAGGCCGACGCGCATTTCCGCGCGCGCGGCATCATCGTCCGCGCCATGACGGGGTACGGGCTTCCGGGCATGCTGCGCATCACCATCGGCACGCAGGAGGAGATGGAGGCGGTGGCCGAGGCGGCGGCCGCGTTCATGCAGCGCGCGGACCGCGCCACCGCGCATGTCTGACCCGCTGTTCCGCCGCCTCGCGCTGATCGGCGTCGGGCTGATCGGCTCCTCGATCGCGCATGTGGCGCGCCGGCGCGGCGACATCGCCGCCGAGATCGTCGCGACCGCGCGCACGGACGCGACGCGGGCGACCGTGGAACGGCTCGGCCTCGCCGACCGCGTGCTCGCCGATCCGGGCGCGACGGTTGAGGGTGCCGACTGCGTGATCCTCTGCACCCCCGTCGGCGCCTATGCCGATGTCGCCGCGGCGATCGCGCCGCATCTGGCGAAGGATGCGATCGTCACCGATGTCGGCAGCACCAAGCAGAGCGTGATCCGCGATGTCGGGCCGCTGGTGCCCGAAGGTGTGCATTTCGTGCCCGCGCATCCGATCGCAGGAACGGAACATTCCGGACCGGAATCCGGCTTCGCCGGGCTGTTCGAGGGGCGCTACTGCATCCTCACGCCGCCGCCGGGCACCGACGAGACGGCCGTGGACAAGGTCGCCGAGCTCTGGCGCCGGAGCGGCTCGATGGTCGAGGTCATGGAGCCCGGCCACCACGACCGGGTGATGGCGATCGTCAGCCATCTGCCGCATCTGATCGCCTTCACGATCTGCGGCACTGCCGACGACCTGCAGGACCAGTCGATGAAGGACGTGCTGCGCTTCGCCGCCTCCGGCTTCCGCGACTTCACCCGCATCGCCGCCTCCGACCCGGTGATGTGGCGCGACGTGTTCCTCAACAACCGCGAGGCGCTCCTGGAGATGACGCAGCGCTTCACCGAGGACATGACCGCGATGGCGCGCGCCGTGCGCTGGGGCGACGATGCCTACATCATCGACAAGATCGAACGCGGCCGGCGCATCCGCCGCAGCCTGATCGCACTGAAGCAGGCCTGATCAACGCGCCGCGCGCAGCAGCGCCTCGATCCGCGCTGCCGCACCCGCCCAGCTGAAGCGGCGCTCCACCAGGGCGCGTGCGGCGGCTCCGGCCGACCGGCGCGCGGCCCCGTCGCGCAGCAGCGCCACCACCGCGTCCGCCAGGCCAGCGGCATCGCGACGCACGAACCCCTCGTGCCCCGGCGGCAGCACCAGCCCGTTGGTCGCGAGCGGCGTCATCACCACGGGCCGCGCGCAGGCCCAGGCTTCCAGCACCTTGTTCTTGATGCCGACGCCGATGCGCATCGGCGCGATC
>CALKJX010000146.1 GCA_937995555.1 uncultured Elioraea sp. | reverse complement strand
GGTGGAGGACGGCCAGCGCGCACTGGTCGCCGAGGACCGCTCCGGCGTGGCGGTGCTGCGGCTCAAGGACGGGGCGGGGCCGATGTTCATCACCGGCCACACCCAGAGCCGCGTGCCGTTCTGGCCGCACCACGTGCTGCTGGGCGCGCTCGGCCCGGCGATCCACCCGGCGCCGCGCGAGGTGATGGTGGTGGGCGTCGGCTCGGGCGGCACGCCCTATGCCGCCGGCTGGAACCCCGAGACAGAGAGCGTGCGCGCGATCGAGCTGATCCAGCCGGTCTATCGCGTCATCCGCGACTACGCCGCGCTCTATCCCGAGAGCGCGCCGGCCTGGCTCGCGCGCGACCCGCGCTTCGAGCTCGCGGTGGGCGACGGCAGGCGTGAGATCTTCGTCTCCAACCGGCGCTGGGACGTGGTAGAGGCCGACGCGATCCTGCCGCAGACCTCGCACAGCGGCATGCTCTATTCGGTGGAGTTCCTGCGCCTGGTGCGCGACCACCTGAAGCCCGACGGGCTGTTCGTGCAATGGGCGCCGACCAGGCGGGTGGTGCGGAGCTTCGTCAGCGTGTTCCCGCACGCGATCCTGCTGCGGCCGCTGTCGGTGCTGGTGGGATCGAACGCACCCATTCCGTGGGACCGCGAGGCGGTGCTGGCGCGGCTCGACAGCCCGGCGTTCCGGGAGTGGGCCGCGCGGGCGGCGGTGAACCCGGCCGAGTTCGCACGCATGGTCGCCGAGGCGCCGGTGGTGTGGGGCCCCGACACCCCCCGCCACGACGGCGAGGTGAACACCGACCTTTTTCCGCGCGACGAGTACTACCTCAACAATCCCGTCGAGTGGCCCGACGGCCGCTGGCACTGATCGCGCCGTAACTCTTCGTCACATCGCCGCCATCGTGCTGCCCGAGGGCCGCGCGCTACTCTGCAGGCATGTCCCGCCGCGACGCCGCGATCGCTGCGATCCGTTTCGGGCTCGGCCCCGCGCCGGGCGAGCTCGCCCGCATCGGCACCGACCCGCAGGGCTGGCTCTCGTCCCAGCTCGATGCGGTTCCCGCCGTGCCCGCAGCCGTTGAGGCCGCCGTGCCCGACGCGGCAGCCGCGCTCGCGATCACCCTCGACGCGCAGCGCAACCGTCCGCCACCCGGCACGCCGAACCCGATCGAGCTCGCCTACCGCGCGAGCATGGCCGCGCTCGCCGGCCACTGGGTGACCACCGAAGCGCCGCTCATCGAGCATCTCGCGCTGTTCTGGTCGAACCACCTGACGGTGAGCCGGCGCGGCGGCAACACCGCCGCGATGGTGGCCGACCACCACCTCCGCGCGGTGCGCCCGCACGTGCTCGGGCCGTTCCGCGACCTGCTGCTCGCCGCCATCCGCCACCCGGCGATGCTGCGCTATCTCGACAACGCCGCCTCGATCGGGCCGAACTCGCCGGCCGGTCGGCGGCGCGGGCGCGGCCTGAACGAGAACCTCGCGCGCGAGATCCTGGAACTGCACACGCTCTCGCCGGCGGGCGGCTACAGCCAGGCGGACGTGACGGCGCTCGCCGCGATCATCACGGGCTGGGGCACCGGCACGCCCGAGCCCGCCCCCTTCGTGTTCCGCCGCCAGACGCACGAGCCGGGTCCGAAGACCCTGCTCGGGCAGGTGTTCGCCGAGGGCGAGGAAGCGGGGATCGCAGCGCTGACGATGCTCGCACGCCACCCGGCCACATACCGGTTTCTTGCCACCAAGCTGGTGCGGCATTTCGTCGCCGACGACCCGCCGGCGCCGGCGGTGGCGGCCGTGGCACGGCGGCTTGCCGAGACCGAGGGCCATCTCGGCGAGGCGATGCGCACGCTGATCGCGCGGCCGGAGCCATGGCGCAATCCGCTCGCCAAGCTGCGCAGCCCGTCCGAGTACGTGATCGCGGTGCTGCGGGCAACCGGCGCGGCGCTGCCGCCGCGCGCGCAGGTGGACGCGCATGGCGCGCTCGGCCAACGCCTGTTCGCCGCCCCCGCGCCGGCCGGCTGGCCGGACGTTGCCGAGGCCTGGGCCGCACCGGAGGCGATCCTGCGCCGGATCGACTGGGCGGGCACGGTCGCGGCCCGCCTCGCGGCACCGCCCGACCCGCGCCGGCTGCTGGACGACACGCTCGGCCCGCTCGCTGATGCCGACACCGTCCGCGCGGTCGCCGGCGCGCCCACTGCGCGCGAGGGTGTGCTGCTGGTGCTGGCGGCCCCGGGCTTCCAGAGGAGGTGACGATGCGCTTCACCCGTCGCGGCGTGCTGCTCGGTCTCGGCGCGCTCGCCGCCTTCGGCCATCGCGCGGCCTTCGGCCATGCCCCGGGCGAACGCCGTTTCGTCGTGATCATCCTGCGCGGCGGTCTGGACGGACTGGGCGCGGTGGCGCCCTACGCCGATCCGGTCCACGCGGCGCTGCGCGAGGGGATCGCACTCGCCGAGCCGGGCCGCGAGGATGGGCTGCTCGATCTGGGCGGGCGGTTCGGGCTGCATCCCGCGCTTGCCGGGCTGCATGCGCTCTACCGTCGTGGCGAGGCGGCGATCGTCCACGCGGTTGCCGGCCCGTACCGCTCGCGCAGCCATTTCGACGCCCAGGACGCGATGGAGTCGGGCGCCGAGCGGAGGCTCGCCGATGGCTGGCTGAACCGTGCGGTGGCCACGCTCTGGCCGGCCGATCTCGGCCCGGCACAGGGGCGGTCGCGGTATGCGCTCGCCACCGGTCAGGCCGTGCCGCTGGTGCTGAAGGGGCCGGCCGCGGTCGCGAGCTACGCCCCGTCGCGCCAGCCCGAGGTCTCACCCGAGACCATGGACCGGCTGGCCGCGCTCTATGCGCGCGACCCGTTGCTCGGGGCGGTGGTGACGGAAGGGCGGGCCGGGCGGCGCTTCGCCGCGGCCACGATGGCAATGGACCATGGGCCGATGGCGAACCTGCCGGGCGAGCGTGCCGCCTTCGCGGCCCTCGCCGAGGCCGCCGGACGGCTGCTCGCGGCGCCGGACGGGCCGCGCGTGGCCGCACTCGAGACCGGCGGGTTCGACACCCACGCCTTCCAGCCGCAGCGGCTTGCCGCCGCGCTCGGCACGCTGGACGGCGGGATTGCCGCGCTGCGCCGGGGGCTCGGCGATGCCTGGCGCGAGACCGCGGTGCTGGTGATGACCGAGTTCGGCCGAACGGCGCGGATGAACGGCACGCTCGGCACCGATCACGGCACCGGCGGTGTGGCCTTCGTGCTGGGCGGACGGATCGCCGGCGGGCGCGTGCTGGGCGATTGGCCCGGCCTCGGCGAGGAGGCGCTGTTCGAGCGGCGCGACCTGCGCCCGACCACGGATCTGCGCGCGGTCGCGAAGGCGCTGCTGGCTGGGCATCTTGGCGTGCCGCGTGCCGCGCTCGATGGCGTGGTGTTTCCCGGCAGCGCCGGCGTGGCGCCGTTCCGGGGGCTGGTCGGCTGAGCTAGCGGTTTGATCGCGGTTGATGATTCCCATGCTGGCCTGGACCTGCGGGTCTGGGCGCATGAGGGAAGGGGTTGAAGTCCGGCTCCGGCCGGGTGATCGGGAGCGGCTGGATGGAGTGGTTTCGGATCGCAAGAGCCCG
>CALKJX010000145.1 GCA_937995555.1 uncultured Elioraea sp. | reverse complement strand
AAGGGGGCGACCGGCAAGCTCCAGCGCATCGGGCTCGCCGAGAAGCTCGGGCTGACCGGCTGATGCGGATCTGCATCTTCGGCGCCGGCGCCATCGGCGGGCTGATGGCCGCCCGCCTCGCGCAGCGGGGCGAGGCCGAGGTGACGGTGGTCGCGCGCGGGCCGCATCTGGCGGCGATGCAGGCGCACGGTCTCAGGCTCCGTTCCGGCGGCGAGGAGATCGTTGCGCGCCCGCGCTGCGCCGCCACCGCCGCGGAGGCCGGCCCGCAGGACTACGTGGTGATCACGCTGAAGGCGCATTCGCTGCCTGGTGTGGCCGAGGCCATGCAGCCGCTGCTCGGCCCCGAGACGGCGATCGTCTCGGCGGTCAACGGCATCCCGTGGTGGTACTTCCACAAGCACGGCGGACCGTTCGATGGCCGTACCGTCGAGTCGGTCGATCCGGGCGGGAACCTCCTCCGCGCCCTGCCGCCCGAACGCGCGATCGGCTGCATCGTCTACCCCGCCGCCGAGGTGGTCGAGCCGGGCGTGATCGAGCACGGCTACGGCGACCGGTTCTCGCTCGGCGAGCCGGACGGATCGCGCAGCGAGCGCGCGAACCGGCTCTCGCAGGCGCTGATCGCCGCCGGGTTCAAGGCACCCGTACGCCCGCGCATCCGCGACGAGATCTGGATCAAGCTCTGGGGCAACCTGACCTTCAACCCGGTCTCGGCGCTGACAATGCAGACGCTCGACGTGCTGACCGGCGAGCCCGAGCTGCGCGCGGTGTGCCGGCAGATGATGGTCGAGGCGCAGGCGATCGGCGAGGCCCTCGGCATCCGTTTCGGCATCGACGTCGACAAGCGCATCGCCGGGGCGGCGGAAGTGGGTGCGCACCGCACCTCGATGCTCCAGGACCTGGAGCGCGGCCGCCCGATGGAGATCGACGCGCTGCTCGGCGTCGTGGTCGAGTTCGCGCAGCTGCTGGATCTGCCGGCGCCGACCTGCCGCACCGTGCTCGCGCTGGTGCGCGCGCGGGCGCGCGCCGCGGGCTGCTACCCGTAGCGCCCCCGGATCGCCGCGCCGGCCGGAGAGGTCATCGAGACGTCACCGGGCTGTCATGGCAACGCAATGCTGGGTTGCTAAGCCCTGGGCATCCGCTCGTGTCGAGGAGTTTCCCATGAGACTCGCCATTCGCCGCCGCGCCGTGCTCGCCGGTGCCGCCCTCGCGCCCTTCGCCGCCGCCGCCCAGGCCGACTGGCGGGGCCAGTTCCGGGAACTCCGCTTCGCCATGATCAGCTCGGAGAACGAGCGCGACGTGCTGATTCGCTTCGAGCCCTTCTCGCGCCACTTCGCCGAGGTGCTCGGCGTGCCGTTCCGCGTGTTCCGGGCCACCGACTACGCTGCCACGGTCGAGGCGCTGCGCGCCGATCAGGCCGAGTTCGGCTATCTCGGACCTGCCGCCTACGTGCTCGCGCGCCGCGTCGCCGGCGAGAAGATCGTGCCGATCGCTTCGGGTGTCGATCTGCAGGGCGGGGCGGGCTACCACTCCGTGATCCTCGTGCGCGCCGACTCCCCGTTCCGTACGCTTGCCGATCTGCGCGGCCGCAGCTTCGCCTGGGCCGACCCGAACAGCGCCTCGGGCTACGCCGCGCCGTTGTTCTATCTCCGGCGCGAGGGGATCGACCCGGCCACCCACTTCTCCCGCACCTCGTTCTCGGGCAACCACGAGCAGAGTGTGATCGGGCTGCTCAACGGCACCTATGACGCGGTCGCGACCTGGTGGACCAACGACCAGCGGAGCAATGCGCTGCGGATGGAGGAGAAGGGCATGATCCCGCCGGGCCAGTGGCGGATCATCTGGACGAGCCCGCTCATCCCCAGCAGCCCCTATGTGATGCGTGCGAACCTGCCGCAACCGCTGAAGGACCTCTATGTCGAGACGCTGATGGCGCTGCCGCAGGCGAACCCCGACGCGTGGCGGGCGCTCACTGGCGGTCAGTCGCGCGGCCTGATCCGCCGGACGCATGAGGACTACCTCGACATGGTGGCGATCTCGGAGGAGCTCGACCGGCTGCGCCGCCAGCGTCGCACCTGACGTGGCGGTCGCGGTCGCGGGCGGCGGCGATGCCGCCGCCCTGTTCGAGGCGCGCTACCGGGACCTGCGTCGGCAAAGGGCGCTGACGACCGGCCTTGGCGCACTGCTGTTCGCGCTCGCCTTCGTCGCCTCGGCGATCGTGGGCGAGGTCAGCCCCGCACGGTTCGCCGCCGGCGTGCCGAACATCCTCGACTATGTGCACCGGACCCTGCCGGAGATCTCGGCACGTCAGCCGCTCGCCGACATCGGCGAGTGGTACTGGGCGATCGACATCTGGCTGCTGCTGATGCTCGACACTGTGCTGATGGGCTTCGTCGGCACGCTCGCGGGGGCGGTCGTGGCGCTGCTGTTCTGCTTCCACGCCGCGGCCAATCTCGCCCCGAACCGGTGGTCGTTCTGGATCGCGCGGCGCGGTTTCGAGGTCGCCCGCACCGTGCCCGAGCTGGTGTTCGCCCTGATCTTCGTGTTCGCCTTCGGGCCCGGCCCCTTCGCCGGCGTGCTCGCGATCGCCATCCATTCGGCGGGGGCGCTGGGCAAGCTGTTCGCGGAGGTGAACGAAAACGCCGATCCGCGTCCGATCGAGGCGCTCGCCGCCGCGGGGGCGGGATGGAGCGAGACGATGCGCCTCGCGGTGCTGCCGCAGGTGCTGCCCAACTTCCTCAGCTACGCCCTGCTGCGGTTCGAGATCAATGTGCGCGCGGCGAGCGTGCTCGGCATCGTCGGCGCGGGCGGCATCGGCGAGGAGCTCTATCTCGTGGTCCGGCGCTTCCTCTATTCCGACATCAGCGCGATCGTGCTGCTGATCCTGGTGACGGTCTCGCTCATCGACATGGGCTGCGAACGCCTCCGTCACGGCCTGATCGAGGCCGGTCCTGCGCGGGCGACGCGATGATCGGGGCGGGCGAGCTCACGGCGATCCGGGCGGCGCATCCGCGCGTCTTCCATCGCACCGCGGCCGAACGGCGCCGGCTGGCGCTGATCTGGGCGGTCTTCCTCGCCGTGCTGGGCCTCGGGCTCTGGCGCGTGCTGCCCGATTGGGAGGCGTTCGTCGCCGGCCTCGGCAAGCTCGGCTTCCTGGTCCGCTTCATGATCCCGCCGGCGCATGGCGGCCATCTCGACCAGATGCTGCACGGCCTGGCCGAGACCCTGGCAATGGCCTTCACGGGCACGCTGCTCGCGGCGGCCGCCGCGGTCCCGCTCGGCTTCCTCGGCGCCCGTAACGTCGTGCCGGTGCGGCTGTTCCATTTCGGCCTGCGCCGGCTGTTCGACGGGCTGCGCGGCATCGACAGCCTGATCTGGGCGATCATGTTCGTCGCCGCGGTTGGCATGGGGCCGTTCGCTGGCATCCTCGCCCTGGCCGTGCCGGATACCGGCACGCTCGCCAAGCTGTTCGCCGAGGCCATCGAGAACGTCGAGAAGCGCCAGGTCGAGGGCATCGAGGCGGCCGGGGCGAACGGCGTCGAGCGCGCGCGCTTCGGCATCCTGCCGCAGGTGCTGCCGGTGATGCTGTCGCACGTGCTCTATTTCTTCGAGAGCAACACGCGCTCGGCGACCATCCTCGGCGTGGTCGGCGCCGGCGGCATCGGGCTTCAGCTCGCCGAGCGCATCCGGCTCGACGACTGGCAGGAGGTCGGCTTCATCATCCTGCTGATCCTGGTGACGGTCGCCGTGATCGACTGGATCTCGGGGCGGCTGCGCCGACGGATCATTGCGGCCTGATACTTGTGCTTGAAAGGTCCGGATGAGTGTCACACAACGATCATCCCGGCCGGCGGGGCGTGGCGCTAAGGCGAGACGGAACGGCAGACGGAGACGGGCATGCTGGAGATCACAGGCCTGACGCGACGCTTCGGCAGCGTGATCGCGGTGGATGACGTCACGCTGGCGGTGCCGAACGGCCAGATGGTCGGCATCATCGGCCGATCGGGCGCGGGCAAGTCGACGCTGCTGCGCCTGATCAACCGGCTGATCGACCCCTCCGCAGGCCGGCTCGTCTTCGAGGGGCGCGACGTTGGCGCGCTCACGGGGCGGGCGCTGCGCAACTGGCGCACCGACTGCGCGATGATCTTCCAGCAGTTCAACCTGGTGCAGCGGCTCGATGTGCTGACCAATGTCCTGGTGGGGCGGCTGAACCACCGCTCCACCCTGTCCTCGCTCTTCAAGATGTTCAGCGCCGAGGAGCGTGCGCTCGCGATCCGGACGCTCGACCGCTTCGATCTCGCCGAGGCCGCGCTCCAGCGCGCGGACACGCTGTCGGGCGGGCAGCAGCAGCGTGTCGCGATCGCGCGCGCGCTGATGCAGCAGCCGCGCATCATCCTCGCCGACGAGCCGATCGCCTCGCTCGATCCGCGCAACGGCAAGGTCGTGATGGACGCGCTGCGTCGGATCAACCGCGAGGACGGGCTGACCGTGCTCTGCAACCTGCACACGCTCGATACCGCGCGCCAGTACTGCGACCGCATCGTCGGCATGCGTGCGGGCCGGGTCGTGTTCGACGGCGTGCCGGCGCAGCTCACCGCGGCGATGGTACGCGACATCTACGGCATGAGCGAGGAGGAACTCGACCAGGCCGAGACCGTCACCTCGACCGCGATCGGGGCCGCGCCGTCGCGCATGGCCGCCTGAGCGCGCCGTTCACCGTGCCCCGCGGGGTTGCGGCCGTGCCGCGTCAGTGCACGCTGACCGGCACCATCTCGTGCTGGACGATCGCCGCGTCTGCCAGCGCGCGGTCCGGAGCCAGGCCGATCTGCTTGCCGTCGGCGCCGAAGATCGCGAAGGCCGACTGTCCGTCCACCACGACGGCGCGGACATAGGCGAGGCCGCCCAGCCCCAGTTCCGCCAGTTGCTGGCGGGTCGGCACGGGGATGCTCACCTGACCACGGGTCTTCTGAGTGTTCATCGTGTCACATTCCTCCGGTGCGCCATCATGGCCGCACCCTGGTTTCCGGTCCGTTTCCGGCCCCGGTCTCTCAACGGGACGCTCCGGCCGGCCGCATGCCGATCTGGATGGACCGGGCCCTGCTCTCTGGCTGGATCCGCTGCAGGTCGATGTGCAGCAGGCCGCTGTCCAGCCACGCCCCCTTCACCTCGATCCCGTCGGCCAGCACGAAGGTGCGCTGGAACTGCCGCGCGGCGATGCCGCGGTGCAGGAACACGCGGTTCTGCGCCTCCTCGGCCTGGCGGCCGCGGATGACGAGCTGGCTGTCCTCCACCGTGATCGAGAGGTCGTCCATCGTGAACCCGGCCACGGCGAGCGTGATGCGCAGGCTCGACGGCCCGGTCTGCTCGATGTTGTACGGCGGGTAGCCCTCACCCCCGTTCTTCGACAGCCGCTCGAGCATCTGCTCGAGGTGGTCGAAGCCCAGAAACAGCGGACTGCCGAAGGGCGACGTGCGGGTCATGGTGGTCTCCTCGTTCCGAGCGAGCGTCCAGCCGGGACCCCGAAGGCACCCCGGCTGCGGCAGAAATGGGAAAGAGGTCCCGGCGGCGCAAGGCCGGCCCGCGCGGCCCCGGCATTGCGGGCCGGGCAGGGGGCCGCTACCTGACGCGCATGACCGACCAGCCCCCCGCGCCCGCCGAGGCGGAGCGGCTTCGCATCCTGATCGCCCCCGACCCGGTGCTGCGCCGCAAGACCCGCCCCGTCGTGGCGGCCGATGCGACGGTCGTGCGCGACCTCATCCCCCGCATGCTGGCGACCATGTATGCCGCGCCCGGGATCGGGCTCGCCGCGCCCCAGATCGGCCTCGGGCTCCGCCTTGCCGTGATCGACCTCCAGCGCGACGACAGGCGCGAGCCGATCGTGCTGATCAACCCCGAGATCGTCGCCGCTAGCGCGGAGGTCGAGACGCGCGAGGAGGGTTGCCTGTCGCTGCCCGACCAGTACGCTGACGTCACCCGCCCGCGCGCCGTGACGGTGCGCTTCGAGGGGCAGGACGGCGTGCGGCGCACGATCGAGGCCGAGGGGCTGATGGCACGCTGCCTCCAGCACGAGATCGACCACCTCGAGGGGGTGCTGTTCATCGACCGCATCTCGTCGCTCAGGCGCAACATGATCCTGCGCCGGCTCGCCAAGGCGCAGCGGGAGAAGGCGCAGGCGTGAGGCTCGCCTTCATGGGCAGCCCCGACTTCGCGGTGCCGGCGCTGCGCGCGCTGCACGGCGCGCGGCATGACATTGCCGCGGTCTACTGCCAGCCGCCCAAGCCCGCGCATCGCGGCCAGCGCGAGACCAAATGCGCGGTACATCTGGCGGCCGAAGCGCTCGGGCTTCCCGTCAGGACCCCCGCGCGGCTGCGGCGCAACGAGGCCGAGCACGCGGCCTTCGCCGCGCTCGATCTCGACGCCGCGGTGGTCGCGGCCTACGGGCTGATCCTGCCCAAGCCGATGCTGGACGCCCCGCGCCGCGGCTGCCTCAACATCCATGCCTCGCTGCTGCCGCGCTGGCGCGGGGCGGCGCCGATCCAGGCCGCGATCCTGGCGGGCGACGACCGCACCGGCGTGACCATCATGCGCATGGACGAGGGGCTGGACACGGGGCCGATGCTGCTCGCTGAGGCCGTGCCGATCGGACCGGACACCACGGCGTCGACGCTGCACGACACCCTGGCGGCGCTGGGTGCACGTCTGATCCTGCGCGCGCTCGCCGAGGACCCGCCGGCCGTGCCGCAGCCGGACGAGGGCGCGACCTATGCACCGAGGCTCGCCCGCGAGGACGGGCGGATCGACTGGAGCCGTGATGCCGCCGCGATCGACCGCCAGGTCCGTGCGCTCAACCCGTGGCCCGGCACGCACACCCGTCATGGCGAGGAGGTGCTGAAGGTCCTCGGTGCTGCGCCCTTGCCGGAGCGGACGGGGGCGCCGCCGGGCACCGTGCTCGAGGGCGGCCGGGTCGCCTGCGGCGGCGGCACGGTGCTGCGCCTGACACGGCTTCAGCGCGCCGGCCGCGCGCCCCAGGAGATCGACGCCTTCCTGCGCGGCTACTCGCTCGCGCCCGGCGACCGGCTCGGCTGATGCCGCGCTACGCCCTGCTGGTCGAGTACGACGGCGCGGGTTTCGTCGGCTGGCAGCGGCAGGAGACCGGGCTCTCGGTGCAGCAGGCGCTCGAGGAGGCGGCCGCCACCCTGACGCCGCACGATCCCGTCGTTGCGGTCGCCGCCGGGCGTACCGATGCGGGCGTGCATGCGGAAGCGCAGGTGGCGCATCTCGACCTCGCGCGCGAGATCGATCCGCGGCGGCTGCGCGAGGCGGTGAATTTCCATCTCGGCACGCACCGCGTGTCGGTCCTTCAGGCGGGCCGCGCGCCGGACGGCTTCCACGCGCGGTTCTCGGCGATCGGCCGCGCCTACCGCTACGACATCCTCGACCGGCGCGCGCGTCCCGCGCTGCTGGCGGGGCGCGTCTGGCACGTCAAGCGCCGGCTCGATGCGGGCGCGATGCAGGCGGCCGCCGCGCTGCTGGTGGGGCGGCACGACTTCTCCTCGTTCCGTGCGGCGGCCTGCCAGGCCGCGAGTCCAGTGAAGACGCTCGACCGGCTCGATGTCGTGCGCGAGGGTGATCTCGTGCGCGTGTTCGCCGAGGCGCGAAGCTTCCTCCATCACCAGGTGCGCAACCTGGTCGGCACGCTGAAGCTGGTCGGCGAGGGGCGGTGGACCTCGGCGGATGTCGCCGCCGCGCTTGCCGCGCGCGACCGGTGCGCCGCGGGCCCGACCGCGCCGCCCGAGGGGCTGACGCTGACCGCCATCCGCTATCCGGTCGATCCGTTCGCGCGCTAGAAGGCGCCCATGCTCCGCGCCTTCCTCGCGTATTACCGCCCGCACAGGCGGCTCTTGTTGCTCGACTTCGGCTGCGCGGCCCTCTCCGGCATGCTGGAGCTCGCCTTCCCGATGGCCGTGCGCGGTTTCATCGACCACCTGCTGCCGGGCCAGGACCTGCCGCTGATCCTGATCGCGATCGCGGCGCTGATGGCGCTCTACCTGGTCAACGGCGCGCTGATGGCGATCGTCACCTACTGGGGCCACGTGCTCGGCATCGCCATCGAGACCGAACTGCGCCGCCGCGCCTTCGACCACCTGATGCGGCTGTCGTTCCGCTTCTATGACGGGCAGAAGACCGGGCACCTGGTCGGACGCATGACCAAGGACCTGGAGGAGATCGGCGAGGTCGCGCATCACGGACCGGAGGACCTGCTGATCGCGGTGCTCACCTTCCTCGGCGCCTTCGCGCTGATGATCTACGTCAACCCGGCGCTTGCGCTGATCGCCGGCCTCGTCGTGCCGATCGCCGCCTGGGTGATCACGCATTACGGCGGGCGGATGACGCAGAACTGGCAGGCGCAGTTCGGTCGGGTCGGCGCCTTCAACGCCCGCATCGAGGAGGCGGTGGGCGGCATCCGCCTGGTCAAGGCCTTCGCCAACGAGGCGCATGAACGCCGCCTGTTTGGCGCGGACAACGAGAAGTACCGCCGCGTCAAGCTCGAAGCCTACCGCATCATGGCGGTCAGCCTGACGCTGAACTATCTCGGCATGCGCGCCGTGCAGATGGTGGTGATGCTCGCGGGCTCGATCTTCATCGTCCAGGGCGCGATGACGATCGGCGATTTCGTCGCCTTCCTGCTGCTGGTCGGGGTGTTCTACCGCCCGCTCGACAAGATCAACGCGGTGATCGAGACCTATCCCAAGGGAATCGCCGGGTTCCGCCGCTACCTCCAGCTCATCGGCACCGCGCCCGACATCGTCGATCGGCCCGATGCCCGCCCCGCGCCGCCGCTCAAGGGCGCGGTGCGTTACGAAGGTGTGCGCTTCGGCTACGAGCCCGACCGGCCGGTACTGCGCGACATCGACCTCGCGATCGCGCCGGGCGAGACGATCGCGCTCGTCGGCCCGTCAGGCGCGGGCAAGACCACGCTCTGCGCGCTGCTGCCGCGCTTCTACGATGTCGATGCCGGACGCATCACCATCGACGGGATCGACATCCGCGACCTGACGCTGGCCTCCCTGCGCGGGCAGATCGGCATCGTCCAGCAGGACGTGTTCCTGTTCGCCGGCACCATCCGCGAGAACATCGCCTACGGGCGGCTCGGCGCCCGCGACGACGAGATCCTGGACGCGGCGCGGCGCGCGCGGCTCGACGGCATGATCCGCGAACTTCCCGACGGGCTCGACACCGTGATCGGCGAACGCGGCGTCAAGCTCTCGGGCGGGCAGAAGCAGCGACTCGCGATCGCGCGCATCTTCCTCAAGAACCCGCCGATCCTGATCCTCGACGAGGCCACGAGCGCGCTCGACACCGAGACCGAACGCGCGATCCAGGCCTCGCTCGCGGACCTTGCCGAGGGCCGCACCACGCTGGTGATCGCGCATCGGCTGGCCACCATCCGCAACGCGGATCGGATCGTCGTGGTGGCGGATGGCCGGATCGCCGAGCAGGGGACGCATGCGGACCTGCTCGCGCGGGGCGCGGCCTATCGCGCGCTGCACGAGGCGCAGTTCGGCCTCGCCGGCGGTGCGTCCACCCGGTAGCCGGCGCGCGAAAGAACCGCCTGCGACCCGCCTGCCGACCGTGAAATCTGCGGCGGGCCGCGATCAGACCGCCGGCAGCCGCACGACGAAGCGCGCGCCGATCACCGCGCCCGCTGCGTCGCGCCGGTTCTCGGCGATGATCCGCCCCCGCAGCGCCTCGACGATCTGGCGCGAGATCGAGAGCCCCAGTCCCGAATGGGCGCCGAAGCGTTCGCCCTTGGGCCGTTCGGAGTAGAACCGTTCGAAGATGTGCTCGAGCTTGGCCTCCGGGATACCCGGTCCCTCGTCCTCCACCGCGACCTCGACCGCGCCGCCCGTGCGCCGCCCGATCAGCCGGATCGTGCCGCCGGGCGGGCTGAACGACACGGCATTTCCGATCAGGTTGCGGAACACCTGCACCAGCCGTCCCTCGACGCCATTCACCACGAGCCCGCTCTCCGGCGCCTCCAGCACGACGCGGGGCCCGTGCGGCTCGCGCGTTGTTTCGTGGATGTCGGCCAGAGTGGCGAGGATCGGCGCGACATCGACCCGCTCGGTGATCGTGCGCGCCAACTCGGTATCGACCCGGCTCGCGTCCGAGATGTCGCTGATCAGCCGGTCCAGCCGCTGCACGTCCTCGGCGATGACGGCCAGCAGGCGCTGCTGGCGCTCCGGGTCCTGCACGCGACGCAGCGTCTCGATCGCGCTGCGGATCGAAGTGAGCGGGTTCTTGATCTCGTGCGCGACATCGGCGGCGAAGCGCTCGATCGCGTCCATCCGCGCCCAGAGTGCGGCCGCGCTCTCGTCCAGCGCCTGGGCCAGCGCGCCGATCTCGTCGCGCCGTGCCTTGAGCGAGGGCCGCACATGGGCGCGCCGGCCGCGCCCCTCGCGCATGCGCTCGGCCGCGCGCGCGAGCCGCAGGAGCGGCCGCGCGATCGTGGTGGAGAGGTAGAACGAGAGCGCGACCGTGAGCGCCAGCGCCAGGCCGAAGGCCGCGATGATGGTCATGCGCACCTGGAACAGGGCCTCGTCCACCTCGCGTGCCTCGCGTGTCAGCAGCACGATACCGACCACGTCGCGGTTGCGCAGCGCCGGCACTGCGACCGAGACGACAAGGCGCCCGTCCTCGGTCCGGCGCACCTGCGGCGCCCCCTGGCCGACGGCGGCTGCGGCGAGCAGCGGGCGGATATCGGGGGTCCAATCACCGTCGCCCGGAATGGTGGGGAAGCTCGTGCCGCGCGGCAGCAGGGCCATCACGGTCTCGTAGGCGGCGACGACGGCGGCGGCGAACGGGCCGCGCTGCGGCGGGGGAGGGGGCAGGGGCTCGGTGGTCACGGTGCCGCCCGGCCCGGTGATCACCCGGCTGTCGGCGACCAGCTCGCCGTCGGGGTCGTAGAGCCGGGCCTGGGCGAAGGGCGTAGGCTCGACGAGGCGGCGCAGCAGCGGGCGCGCGAGATCGGGCACCAGCACCGGCCGCTCGGGGTCTTCGATCGAGGTCGCGCTCTCGCCGATCGCGCCGGCGAAGACCTGCGCCTGGACGCGCAGGGAGGCCGCCTCGGCGTCGATCAGCCCGTCCTGGTAGGTGTCGAGATAGAGCAGGGCCGCGACCAGCAGCCCGAGCGGCAGCGCGTTGACCAGCAGGATGCGCCGCAGCAGCGGCGAGAACACCAGCTTGCGCAGCCGGCGCTGCGGGGCGCGCGCGAGATCGTCGGCGGGCGCGACGCCCGTCAGCCGCCCCGAATCGGGCATGCCGGCACCGTGGAGGTCATTCCTCCTTGTAGCGGTAGCCGATGCCGTAGAGGGTCTCGATCTGCGCGAAGCCGGTGTCGACGGCGCGGAATTTCTTGCGGATGCGCTTCACGTGGCTGTCGATCGTGCGGTCGTCGACATAGATGTTCTCACCATAGGCCGCATCGATCAGCTGGTCGCGCGACTTGACGATGCCGGGCCGCGCGGCGAGCGCCTTGACCAGCAGGAACTCGGTGACGGTGAGCTGCACCGGCTGGCCCTTCCAGGTGCAGAGATGGCGGTTCTCGTCGAGCGAGAGCGACCCGCGCGAGAGCACGCCGCCCGGTGGCTGGCCCGAGCCCTCGCCGCGGGCGAGCTCGTTGCGGCGGAGCAGGGCGCGGATGCGCTCGATCACCAGGCGCTGGCTGAACGGCTTGGTGATGTAGTCGTCGGCGCCGAGGCGGAGCCCCATCAGCTCGTCCACCTCCTCGTCCTTGGATGTGAGGAAGATCACCGGCAACGCGGTCTGCTTGCGCAGGCGCTGGAGCAGTTCGAGCCCGTCCATGCGCGGCATCTTGATGTCGAGCACGGCGAGATCGACCGGCTTGGCGGTGATCCCGTGCAGCGCGCTCTCGCCGTCGGTATAGGTGCGCACCTGGTAGCCTTCGGCCTCCAGCGTCATCGCGAGCGAG
>CALKJX010000144.1 GCA_937995555.1 uncultured Elioraea sp. | reverse complement strand
GCCTCGGCGAACCGGCGCCTGCTCGAGCGCGCGCTCGCCGCGCAGGATGCGCTGGTGCGCGTGCTGTCCGAGGCCGCCCAGCCGGTGGACGGGCGCTACGTCGCCAACGGCGCGCCGCGGCCGGTGCGCCATGCCGCGCCGGCGGTGAGCCTCGCCGCCCAGCTCTGATCCGGTGCGGTCGTCACCCCAACCGGACATCGTCACACGACCGTCGTTGTTCCCTCACCGAGACTCTCACTACACTGTTCGTGGTGGGGTCTTCTTTGGGGGAACGGCCGATATGGATCTGTCACGTCGTCTGGGCGCCGAGGCTCTCGGAACCTTTTGGCTCACCTTTGGCGGCTGCGGCTCTGCCGTGCTTGCTGCCGCATTTCCGCAATTCGGCATCGGGTTCGTTGGGGTCTCGATCGCTTTCGGTCTGACGGTACTGACCATGGCGTATGCCGTGGGCCACATCTCGGGCGGACATTTCAACCCCGCGGTCACGATCGGGCTCACAGTCGGCAGGCGATTCAACGTGGGCGATGTGCTGCCCTATGTAGTCGCGCAGCTTGCTGGCGCGGTCGCGGCCGCGGCCGTGCTGCTGCTGATCGCGTCGGGCAAGCCGGGATTCGAGATCGGCGGTTTCGCCTCGAATGGATTCGGGGAGTTGAGTCCTGGCAAGTACGGGCTGCTCGCGTGCTTCCTGACAGAGGCAGTGCTCACCGCGTTCTTCTTGCTTGTGATTCTCGGGTCCACGTCTGCGCGGGCGCCTGCCGGCTTCGCCCCGATCGCGATCGGCCTCGCGCTGACCCTGATCCACCTCATCTCCATTCCGGTGACCAACACGTCCGTGAATCCGGCGCGCAGCACGGGTCCGGCTCTATTCGCAGGTGGTGCGCACCTTGCGCAGCTGTGGCTGTTCTGGATCGCGCCAATCCTGGGCGCGGCGATCGGCGGCCTGGTGCACCGCTGGCTGGACGGCGGCCAGCAGAAGACGTGAACACACCCGGTTTCCCTGGCTGGTGGCGCGGGCCATGATCGCCCGCGTCCAATGCCCGCCCCCTCCGCCGCGTCACCGCTCAGGCGCCACGCCAATGTTGTCTTCATCCTCGGCCTCTACGCCGCGTCCGCTCTCGCCTGCTTCGCCCTGAAGGGCACGGAGGGGCTGCTCAGCGGGCTGGCCCGCGCGCGCGATCTCGCCGGCGTGATGCTGCCGGTGATCCTGCCGGCGCTCATCCTCGCGGGCCTGGTGCAGGCCGGCGTGGCGCGCGAACGCATCTCGCGCTGGCTCGGCGCGAACTCGGGGCTGCGCGGCCTCGTGCTGGCCACGCTTGCCGGCATCGCGACGTCGGGCGGGCCGATGGCGGCGTTCCCGCTGGTGCTGGCGCTCGCGGCCGGCGGCGCCGATCGCGGGGCGCTGATCGCCTGCATCGCCGCCTGAGCCTTGAACGGGTTCAGCCGCATCCTGGTGTGGGAGATCCCGGTGCTGGGACCGGAGTTCGCGGCCCTGCGCTTCCTCGCCTCGCTGCCGCTGCCCGTGCTCGCGGGGCTGGCCGCGCGCCGCCTGCCGGGCTGGGTCGCACCGCGGTGACGGTGACTGTCCTCCTGCTCTGGACCGCAGCCGCGATCGGCTGCTTGTGGGTCCTCCGGCGCGACCCTGCCATCCTTCGCAGTGCCGTCGGGCACACGCGGTCGAGCCTCGTCACCGTTGTCCCGATCATAGCGATCGCGCTGCCCGCGGCAGGGTTCCTCAGCGAGCTCGTACCGGAACAGCTCGCGGCGACGCTGTTCGGGCCCGAGAGCGGCGTGCTCGGTCACCTCGCTGCGACGGTGGCGGGCGCCTGCGCCCCCGGCGGGCCGTTCGTCTCCTTTCCGATCGTGCTCGCGCTATGGTGCTCCGGTGCGGGCGGGGCGCAGATGGTGACGCTCATCTCCGCCTGGTCGGTGCTGCGGCTGAACCGGGTGATCCTCTGGGAAGCGCCGCCGATGGAATCGCGCTTCGTCCTGCTGCGTCCGGCCGCGACCGCCTGGCTGCCACCGCGCTCGGGGCTCACCGCCGAGATCATCCTCGCCTGCCTTCCTCCTGACGTGCTCGGACGCTAGAAGCCCGTCGATGGATGCAGGGCACGGAATGGCCGATGCGAAGGCGATGTGGCGCGCGCTGCTGACGCGTCGCGGCGGTGCGCGGGTGACGTTGCCTGCGCCGGGCGACGCCCCGGCCGCCCTGCTGCGCGACCTGTTCGCACCGCTCACCGAGCCGCCCGCGGGGGACGATGGCGTGTTCGTGACCGCCCATCTCGCCCAGAGCCTCGACGGACGCATCGCCACCGCCTCCGGCGTGTCGCGCTGGATAAGCGGCGCAGCCGACATCGCCCACACTCATCGGCTGCGCGCGCTGCACCATGCGATCATCGTCGGTGCCGGGACGGTGAAGCACGACGATCCCCGCCTCACCACGCGCGAGGTCGAAGGTGAAAGCCCCGTGCGCGTGGTGCTCGACACGGATCGCCGCCTGCATCATGGCCACCTCGTGTTCCAGGACGGCCTGCCGACGCTGCTCGCCTGCGCCGAAGACGCCGCAGCACCCTGCGGCGGGGCGGAGCTTCTGCCGCTGCCGCGCGCCGGGCGTGGGCTCGATCTGCGGGCGCTCGTCGCGGCGCTGCGGGCGCGCGGCCTGACGCATCTGTTCGTCGAGGGCGGCGGCGTCACGGTCGGCCGCTTCCTGGCTGCCGGGCTGATCGACCGGCTGCATGTCGCGGTTGCACCGCTGCTGCTGGGAAATGGCATCCCGTCACTCGCGCTGCCGGGGATCGATCGGCCGGAGCAGGGAATTCGTTTCCCGTTGGTCGTGCATCGACTCGGCGACGACGTGCTGTTCGACTGCGCGATCAACCGCCGCACGACGTCATGACCGCGCGCGCGTTCTGGACCATCGGGCCCGGCAAGGGCGAGCTGCGCGTGGAGACGCTTCCGCCGCCCGGCGCGGACGAAGCGCTGGT
>CALKJX010000143.1 GCA_937995555.1 uncultured Elioraea sp. | reverse complement strand
CCGAGGCGGCGGCACCGTTCGACCGGACAGACGGGAGGGCAATCCGATCAGCACGCGCACACTCGACCCGGCGACCGCCCGCACGGCCCAGCCGCCTCGCCGCGCCCCGCGCGCCGGCTTCAACTACGCCGAGGGCAAGGCCGTCAGCATCCATCGGCGGTTGCGCGGCATCCTCTCGTTGCAGGACCTCGAACCGGCCGCGCGCCGGCATCTGCCGCGGCCGCTGTTCGGCTTCGTCGCCGGCGCGGCCGAGGAGAATGCCGCGATCGGCGACAACCGCACGGCGTTCAACGAGTGGGGGCTGGTGCCGCGCGTGCTGCGCAATGTCTCGCGGCGGACGACCGAGGCGGAACTGTTCGGCCAGCGCTGGACCGTGCCGTTCGGCATCGCGCCGATGGGAATTTCGGCCCTGATCGCCTATCGTGGCGACCTGGTGCTGGCGCGCGCCGCGGCCGAGGCCGGGCTCATCAACATCATGAGCGGCTCGTCGCTGATCCGGCTGGAGGAGGTGGCGGCGGCGGCGCCGGAGAGCTGGTTCCAGGCCTATCTGCCCGGCGACCCGGAGCGCATCCTCGGGCTGATCGACCGTGTCGCCGCGGCGGGCTTCGGCACGCTGGTGGTCACGGTCGATGTGCCGGTGGCGGCGAACCGCGAGAACAACATCCGCTCGGGCTTCTCGACGCCGCTGCGGCCGAGCCTGCGCCTCGCCTGGGACGGGGCGATCCGGCCACGCTGGCTGCTCGGCACGGCGGCGCGCACGCTCGTGAAGCACGGCATGCCGCATTTCGAGAACTCGTTCGCCCATCGCGGCGCGCCGATCCTCGCGCGCCAGGCGCTGCGCGACTTCTCCAGCAAGGATCATTTCGACTGGAGCCATGTCGCGCTGATCCGTGAGCGCTGGCGCGGCCGGCTGGTGATCAAGGGCATCCTCGATCCCGAGGATGCGCGGATCGCGCGCGCGCAAGGTGTGGACGGGGTCATCGTCTCGAACCATGGCGGGCGGCAGCTCGACTATGCGGTCTCGGCGCTGCGCATGTTGCCCGAGGTGGTGCAGGCGGTGGGCGATCTGCCGGTGATGCTGGATGGCGGCGTGCGGCGCGGCACGGATGTGCTGAAGGCGATCGCCTTGGGCGCGCGCTACGTCTTCATCGGCCGGCCGTTCCTCTATGCCGCGGCGATCGGCGGAGAGGACGGGGTGGCGCACGCGATCGGCCTGCTCGCGACCGAGATCAACCGCGACATGGCGCTGCTCGGCATCAACAGCCTGTCCGAGATGACGCTCGAGCGGATGATGCGTCTGCGCAGTTGATGGGGTGCAGGGGCGGCGCCCCTGCGTTACTGCCCGCGCGCGTTGTCCATGCGCCGGCGCATCTCGCGGATCGCGGCGGCAAGTCCGAGAAAGACCGCCTCGCCGACCAGGAAGTGGCCGATGTTGAGCTCGGCGATCTCCGGGATCGCGGCGACCGGCCCGACCGTGTCGAACGACAGCCCATGCCCCGCGTGCACTTCCAGCCCGATCGCCGCGCCGTGCCTGGCCGCCGCCGCGATGCGCGCGAGTTCGCGCTCGCGCGCCGCACCGACATGATCGCAGTACGTGCCGGTATGCAGCTCCACCACCGGCGCGCCCAGTTCCCGCGCGGCGTCGAGCTGGCGCAGATCGGCCTCGACGAACAGGCTGACGCGGATGCCCGCCTCGGCGAGTGCGGCGATCGCGTCCCCCACCACACCCTTGTTCCCCACGACGTCGAGCCCGCCTTCTGTGGTGCGTTCCTCGCGTTTCTCGGGCACGAGACAGGCGGCGTGCGGCCGCAGCCCGCGGGCGATGCCGACCATCTCGGGTGTCGCGGCCATCTCGAAGTTCAGCGGCAGCGCGATCTCGTCCTTGAGCCGGCGCATGTCATCGTCGCGGATATGGCGGCGATCCTCGCGCAGATGCGCGGTGATGCCGTCGGCGCCCGACTCCTGGGCGACGCGCGCCGCGCGCACAGGATCGGGATGGTCACCGCCACGCGCGTTGCGGATGGTCGCGACGTGATCGACGTTCACGCCGAGGCGGAGCGGGCTGGGCATCGGGTCCTTATCCTTGTCGGACGGTCAGGTCAGGCGCGGGCGCGCTCGACGGCGCTGATCTGCGGGCTTGCGCGCAGTGCGGCGATGATGTCGCCGAGATGGGCGAGGTCGCGCACTTCGAGGTCGATCAGCATCTCGAAGAACTCGGGCGTACGGTTGACGATCTTGAGGTTGACGATGTTGCCGTCGCGCTTGGCGATGATGGTGGTGAGCGTCGAGAGCGCACCGGGCTGATTGGCGGTCAGCACGGTGATGCGGCCGACATGCTTCTGCTGCGCGGTCTGGTCGAAGTCCCACGAGACGTCGAGGAACCGTTCCGGTGTGGCGGCGAAGCTCTCCAGGGTCTGGCAGTCGGCGGTGTGGATCGTCACACCCTTGCCGGTGGTGATGATGCCGACGATGCGGTCGCCCGGCAGCGGGTGGCAGCAGCCGGCGAAGTGCACCGCCATGCCGGCGACGAGGCCGCTGATCGGGACGCTCGCCGCGCCCTCGCGGCCGGACGGCGCGGCGGGCTTCGCCTTGGCGCGCGGCGGCGGCAGCATCGCGGGCGCGCGCGCGGTCGGACGCAGCTCCGGATAGGCGGCGAACACCACCTCGCGCGGGCCGATCGCGCCCGAACCGACCGCGACCTGGAGGTCCTCGATGCTCGGCTGCTTGAACGTCTTGAGCACGCCCTCCAGCACCTTCTCGCCGCCCTCCACGCCCTCCTGGCGGAAGGCCTTCACCAGCATGGAGCGGCCGAGCTCGATGTTCTGCGCGCGCTGCTGGGCGTGCACGAAGCGGCGGATGCGCGCGCGCGCCTTGCCGGTGACAACGAAACGTTCCCAGGCCGGATTGGGCGTGTGGCCGCGCGCGGTGACGATCTCGACCTGATCGCCGTTCTGCAGTTCGGTGCGCAGCGGCATGATGCGGCCGTTGATCTTCGCGCCGACGCAGGTGTCGCCGACCTCGGAGTGCACCGCGTAGGCGAAGTCGACCGGCGTCGCCCCGCGCGGCAGGGTGATCAGGTCACCCTTCGGGGTGAAGCAGAACACCTGGTCGCGGAACATCTCGAGCTTGGTGTGCTCGAGGAACTCCTCCGGACCCGAGGCCTGTTCCAGGATCTCCAGCAGGCTGCGCAGCCAGCGGTACTGGCGGGGCGCCTCGGTCGGCTTCGGCCCGGATTCCTTGTACGACCAGTGGGCGGCCACGCCATATTCGGCGATCTCGTGCATCTCACGCGTGCGGATCTGGATCTCGATCTTCTGCGCGCCGGGCAGGATCACGCCGGTGTGGAGCGAGCGGTAGCCGTTCGGCTTGGGCGTGGAGATGTAGTCCTTGAACCGGCCCGGGACGACGCGGAACGCCGAGTGCACCACGCCGAGGGCGCGGTAGCAGTCATCGACGGTCTCGACGACCACGCGGAAGGCCATGATGTCCGACAGTTGCTCGAAGGCGACGTTGCGCCGATGCATCTTCAGCCAGATCGAGTATGGGCTCTTCTCGCGCCCGGTCACCTCGGCGGCGATGCCGTGCTCCTCCATCAGCCGGCGCAGATCCTCGGTCACGCGGTCGATCGTGTCAGCGCCCTCGCCGCGCAGGAACGCCACGCGCGCGAGGATCGACGCATAGGCGTCGGGCTGGAGCTCGCGGAAGGCGAGGGTTTCGAGCTCGGTCTTCACCTGGTCCATGCCGATCCGCTCGGCGAGCGGGGCGTAGATCTCCAGCGTCTCGGCGGCGATGCGGCGGCGCCGCTGCTCGTCGCGCACGAACCGGAGCGTGCGCATGTTGTGCAGCCGGTCGGCGAGCTTGACGAGCAGGACGCGGATATCCTCGCTCATCGCGAGCACGAGCTTGCGGAAGTTCTCGGCCTGCTTGGAACGGTCGGACTGGAGTTCGAGGCGGGTGAGCTTGGTCACCCCGTCCACCAGGCGGGCGACGTCGCGGCCGAAGCCCTTTTCGACGTCGGCGAGCGTGACCGGGGTGTCCTCCACCACGTCGTGCAGCAGCGCGGTCACGATGGAATTCGAGTCCACCCGGAACCCGGTCAGGATGTTGGCGACCTCGACCGGGTGGGTGAAGTACGGATCGCCGTTGTCGCGCGTCTGGCCGACATGCGCGCGGGCGGCGAAGTCGTAGGCCTTGCTGATCAGCTCGGCGTCGGCCTTGGGGTCGTAGGCGCGCACGCGCTCGACCAGCTCGCGATCGAGGAGCGCCGTGCCGTCGGGCAAGATCGCGTCATCCTCGCGGCGCAAGCGGGCGGCCGAGGGGCCGTCCCGCCTGCGCCGCTGTCATCGCGGGACGCTCCGGCGTCAGCCGCCGAGTTCGCGGGCGATCGCAGCCTCGATGTCGTCCTCGGACACCGGGCCTTCCTCGGCCGCCTGCTCGTCGGGGGTGATGTCCATGCCGGCGAAGATGTTGCTCTCGGTCGGCAGCAGGTCCATGACCTCCTCCGAGGCGGGCTCGGGCTCGGGCAGACGCTGCAGACTCTTGATCAGGTCGGCCTTCAACGCCTCGAGATCGATGGTCCCCTCGGCGATCTCGCGCAGCGCGACGACGGGGTTCTTGTCGTTGTCGCGATCCACGGTCAGCGTCTCGCCGCGGCTGATGTTGCGCGCACGCTGGGCGGCCAGCATGACAAGCTCGAAGCGGTTCGGAACCTTGAGGACGCAGTCTTCGACGGTGACGCGCGCCATGCGCTCGACCCTCCGGCACTGAAGTCGCGGGTGAACTCCATCTCATAGTGGCAAGGAGCGAGGAAGGCAAGCAACCCTGACCTGTTCACACCAGGGGGCGGCAGTCCTCGTCCGGCGGCAGGGCGGCGATCAGCGCCGCGACGGTCGCCCTGGTGACAGGATGGCACCACTGCGGCGCCACCTCCGCGAGCGGGCGCAGCACGAAGCCGCGCCCGGCGAGCCGCGGATGCGGCAGCACGGGCGGTAGGACGTCGCGCACCAGGCCGTTCAGGTCGAGCAGGTCGAGATCGAGCACCCGCGCCGCGTCCCGCGCGCCGCGCTCCCGCCCGGCCTCCGCCTCGATCGCGTTCAGCGCCGCCAGCAGGGCAGTGGGCTCCGCCTCGCCCGCATAGGCTGCCACCGCGTTGAGATAGCGGGGCTGGGCGGAGGCCGGCACCGGCGCGCTGTCCCACAGCCGCGAGACCGCCCGGAAGGCGAGCCCCGGCAACGCGTTCACCCGGCCCAGCGCCCAGGCGAGGGTGGCACGCGGCGGCGCGCCGCCGAAGCCAGGCAGGTTCGCGCCGAACCCGACAAGGATCATCCGTCATTTCCCTGCAACGTGGCCGAAACTCTATTCACGTCAGCATCAGGCGTGTTTAGGTTGCCGGGCCGATCGGATTTCGCGCCCGCAGACGACGGTTGAGGAGCCAGGAGAGAATGTTCGAGCGATCTGAGCGCGTGGCAGTGTTCATCGACGGAGCGAACTTGTATGCAGCGTCGCGCACGCTGGGGTTCGATGTCGACTACAAGTCGCTGCATGCGTTCTTCCGGACCAGGGCCTATGTTGTTCGGATGTTCTACTACACCGCCGTGCTCGAGACCGAAGAGTACACACCCCTCAAGCCGCTCGTCGATTGGCTCGGCTACAACGGCTATACGGTCGTCACCAAGCCCGCCAAGGAGTTCACCGACTCGACCGGACGGCGACGGGTCAAGGGCAACATGGATATCGAGCTCGCCATCGACATGCTGGAGATGGCGCCGCATGTGAACCATGTCGTGCTGTTCTCCGGCGACGGCGATTTCCGCCGCCTGGTCGAGGCGGTGCAGCGCAAGGGTGTGCGCGTCACGGTGATCAGCACCATCCGCACCCAGCCGGTGCTGATCGCCGATGACCTGCGCCGCCAGGCCGACCAGTTCGTCGATCTCGCCGACATCATGGGCGAGTTCACCCGCCGCGTCGTGCCGCCGCGCGAGCCTGGGATGCCGCGCGAGGAGCGGGTGGGCGAGCGCGTGGGCGTGACCGGCCGGCCCTTCACGGTCGAGACCGTCGGCGCGCCGCGCGCCACGCCATCCGAGCCCTGGCGCGGGGTGCCGGAGACCGGCAACGCCGAGTGAGCGGCACGCCCGCGGCGCCGCCGCGCGACTGCCCGCGCTGCCCGAGGCTCGTCGCGTTCCGTGCCGAGAACCGCGCCCGCTTCGCCGAGTGGCACAACGCGCCTGTGCCCTCGTTCGGCCCGCTGGATGCGCCGCTGCTGATCGTCGGCCTCGCACCGGGGCTGCGCGGGGCCAACCGCACCGGCCGGCCCTTCACCGGCGACTGGGCCGGCGCGCTGCTCTACGCCACGCTGCTGCGCTGCGGACTCGCCGAAGGGCGCTACGAGGCGCAGCCGGATGACGGGCTCAAGCTGACGCGGGCGCGGATCTGCAACGCGGTGCGCTGCGTGCCGCCCGAGAACAAGCCGACGCCAGCCGAAATCGCCGCCTGCAACCCGTTCCTGAAGGGCGAGCTGGCGGCCATGCCGCGGCTGCGCGCGGTGCTGGCGCTCGGCGCGGTCGCGCATGGCGCGGTGCTGCGGGCCCTCGGCCGGCCCGCCTCCTCCGCACGCTTCGCGCACGGCGCGCGGCACCGGTTCGACGGGTTCGTGCTGGCGGACAGCTATCATTGCAGCCGCTACAACACGAACACCGGGCGGCTGACGGAGGCGATGTTCCACGCGGTGTTCGACGAACTGATGCCGATCCTGGGCGCGCCTTGAGCCCGCCGTGACGCCGCCCGTCTGGCTCCTTGCGGCGCTCGTCTCGCTCGGCCCGCTGTCGACCGATCTCTACCTGCCTGCTCTGCCGGCGATCGCCGCCGCCTTCGGGACGGACGCGGCCGGCGTGCAGTGGACGCTCTCGGGCTTCCTGCTCGGCTTCGCCCCGGCCCAGCTCCTCTACGGGCCCTTCGCCGACCGGTTCGGCCGCCGCCCCGCCACGGCGGTCGGGCTCACGATCTATCTCGCCGCCACCCTCGCCTGTGCGCTCGCGCCGAGCCTCGGCTGGCTGGTGGCCGCCAGGGTCGTGCAGGCGGTCGGCTCCTGCGGCGGGCCGGTGGTGGCGCGCGCGATCGTGCGCGACACGACCGATCCGCCCCGCGCGGCCGCGGTGTTCGCCACCATCGCCGGGCTGATGGCGCTCGCCCCGGCGGCCGGGCCGGTGCTGGGCGGACTGGTGGTCGCGCTTGCCGGCTGGCGGGCGGCGTTCTGGCTGCTGGCACTGCTCGCCGGCGCGATCGCGCTCGCGGCCGCGCGCTTCCTGCCCGAAACCGTGCCCGCGCTCGACCGCACCGCGCTTGATCCGGCCCGGCTCGGCGCCGCCTATGCCGCGCTCCTGCGGCATCGCGGCTTCCTCAGCCATGCGGCGATCGCGACCTTCACCTATACGGGGCTGTTCTGCTTCATCTCGGGCTCGTCGCATGTGGCGCAGACGGGGCTCGGCCTCGGGCCGCAGGGCTATGGTCTGCTGTTCGCCGCCGCGGTCGCCGGCTACATCGCCGGCAGCGCGCTCGCCCGCCGGATCAGCCCGCGTCTCGGTGTGCGCCGGATGCTGCATCTCGGCGTCGGACTCTGCGTGGCCTTCGGCTGGTCAGGGCCGGCGGCGCTGGCGCTGTTCGGCGCCTCGATCGCCACCGTCACCCTGCCGATGGTGCTCTACATGGTGGCCTTCGCGCTCGCCCAGCCGAACGCGCAGTCGGGCGCGGTCGCGCCGTTCCCGTACATGGCCGGCCGCGCCTCGGCGCTGCTCGGCTTCCTGCAATGGGGCACAGCCGCCTTTGGCGGGCTAGCGGTCGCCCAGGCGCTCGACGCCGAGGGCTGGACCATGGCGCTCGGCATCGCCGTCTCGGCTACCCTCGCAGCCTGCGCGCTCGCGTTCGTGCCGCGCGGCTCAGGCTGAGGGCGCGGGGGCGGCGAGCGCGGCCTCGATCGCGCCGATCAGCTCGGCGCTGTCGGGGGTCGTGCGCGAACCCCAGGCGCCGGCGATCCTCCCCGTCCGGTCGACCAGGTATTTGTGGAAGTTCCAGCGGGGCGGCCCCGACGCGGCCGCCGCCCAGCGGTAGAACGGGTGCGCCTCGCGCCCGGTGACCCGGCTCAGGGTCGCGAGCGGGAACGCGACGCCGTACTCCACCTCGCAGAACTGCTTGATCGCGGCG
>CALKJX010000142.1 GCA_937995555.1 uncultured Elioraea sp. | reverse complement strand
TCGGTTCCCGGGCCATCTGCCGATCATCCACCGCCGCCTGCGGCGCGAGGTGCTGGCCGAGCTGCCGATGGTGCTGACCGAGGCGTTCAGCTGGCAGGACCCCCTGACGATCCCCGCCGAGCTCGACTGGATCGAGGGGCTGCGCGAGGCGCTGGGCGCGACCGATGCGGATGCGCCGACGCGTGGACCGGTGCCGGCGGCTCCGGCCGAGGCGCTGCCCCGGGTGGCGGACGAAACGGCGGCCTCGGCGGCACCGCCCGAGGCCGCGCCACCGGCGGTCCACGCGCCACCGCTCGCCGCGCTTGCGGCCGCGATCGGCAAGCCCGGCGCGCCCCCCGCGGCAGCGAATGCCTTGGCGACGCCGGCAGCCGCGCAACCCGCGCGCGGTCGACGGATCGGGCTCGCGGTTGGTGGCGTCGCGATCGCGGCAGGCGTCGCGCTGGTGATCGTCCTCGGCCGGCAGCCTCCGCCCGAGACGCCGCCATCGGAGCCGCGGCCGCAGGTGGCGGCGGCTGGCGCCGGTACGCCCGTCCTGACGCCGTCGGCCGGCGCGACACCGGCCCGGGTTGCGACCACGCCCGAGGCGCCGCCGCCCATGGAGCCTGCGGTCGCCCGCCTCGCTGCGGCTGTGCCGTTCGCCGAGGCGCGGGCATCGCGTCCCGAACTCGGCGATCTGGTGTCGGCGTCGCCGTCGGCGACCGGGCCGATCGTGCCGTTCCCCGTGCCGGATGCGCCGCGACTGGACGTGGCGGAGGCGATGCTGGCGGCGCACTTGGCGCCGGAGCCGATCGCGCCCTTCGCGGAGCCCGATGCGCCACGGCTGGAGGCGGCGGAGGCGGTTCTGGCGGCGCAGCTGCCGCCGGAGCCGATCGCGCCCTTCGCGGAACCCGATGCGCCGCGACTGGAGGCGGCGGAGGCGGTGCTGGCGTCGCAGCTGCCGCCGGAGCCGATCGCGCCGTTCGCCGAGCCCGATGCGCCACGGCTGGAGGAGGCTGAGCGCGTGCTCGCCGCCGCGCTTGCACCGCTGCCGGTCGCAGCTGCGCCGGCGTCTGCCGCTCCTGCAGCCCCGCCGACACCGGCCGTCGCGGCGCGGCCGGCCCCGAGCATGGCGCCGGAGATGGTCGAGATGCTGCTCCGCCGCGGCAGCGAACTCATGCGCATCGGCGATGTGTCCGCCGCGCGCCGGTTCTTCGAGCGAGCTGCCGCGGGCGGCAGCGGCGAGGCGGCGCTCGCGACCGGCGCCACCTACGATCCGCGCGAGCTCCAGCGGATCGGCGCGCGTGGCATCCGGCCCGACCGCAACGCTGCGCTCACCTGGTACCGCCGTGCAGCCGCGCTCGGTGTGGCCGAAGCGCAAGACCGCATCAGAGCCCTGGAGGCGACACAGTGACATCCATGCCGCGCCTGAATCGCCGCAGCCTGTTGGGTTCGGCGCTCGCCGCCCTTGCCGCGGGCCCCGCCGCGGCGCAGACGA
This sequence comes from uncultured Elioraea sp., assembly GCA_937995555.1. GTDB lineage: Bacteria > Pseudomonadota > Alphaproteobacteria > Acetobacterales > Acetobacteraceae > Elioraea. Next base: position 6,362 of record CALKJX010000142.1, on the reverse strand, counting down.
GCTGGATCGAACGCCTGAGTGCGCTCACCGCACAGGCGAACCAGGGCACGGTCGGCATCATGGCCGGCGGCGTGGACGGGACCTATATCCGGATCGCCGCCGATCTGATGAACGTGCTCGACGAGGGCGACCGGATGCGCGTGATCGCGATGCTCGGGCGAGGCTCGGTGCAGAACCTGCGCGACATCGTTCTGCTGCGCGGCATCGACATCGGCATCGTGCAGTCGGATGTGCTCGCCTTCGCCCGGCGTGAGCAGTTGCTGCCGGGGATCGATCGCCTCGTGCAATACATCACCAAGCTCTACGATGAGGAAATCCACCTTCTCGCGCGCGAGGATGTCCGATCGGTGCGGGACCTCGCCGGCCGGATCGTGAACGTCGATGTGCGCGGCAGCGGCACCGCCATGACGTCGTCGCTGGTGCTGGAGGCGCTCGGCGTCAACCCGCAGATCGCCCACGATCCGCAGGACGTCGCACTGACCAGGCTGCGCAACGGCGAGATCGGCGCGGCGGTGTATGTCGCGGGCAAGCCGGCGCGGCTCTATGCCGGGATCGCGCCGGGCAGCGGGCTGCACTTCCTTCCCATCCCGGCCACGCCGGCGCTGCTCGAGACCTATCTGCCGTCCACGCTGTCATCGGCCGACTATCCCAACCTGATCCCGGCCGGTACCGAGGTGGAGACGATCGCGGTCGGCGCGGTGATGGCGGTCTACGCCTGGCAGCCGGGCTCGGAGCGCTACCGCAAGGTCGCGCGCTTCGTGCACGCCTTCACCCGCCGCTTCGACGAGTTCCTCCGTCCGCCGCGGCATCCGAAGTGGCGCGAGGTGAACCTCGCCGCACAGGTTCCGGGCTGGACCCGCTTCGACCCAGGACCGCCATCGTAACGGCTCACGGCGCGCGGCCGCGCAGCCACAGCGCACCGACCACGGCGACGATCACCAACCCGCTCACGGCGAGCGCCGACACCGCGAGCCCGGCGCCGAACCGGTCGGCAAGCGCGCCGGAGAGCATCATGCCGATCGGACCCGTGCCGATCGCCATCGTCACCAGCCCGAGCATGCGCGAGCGCACCTCGGTCGGCACGGAGGTCAGCACCAGCGTGGTCTGGAACGTGCCGAAGGCCGCGATGCCGAGCCCGCCCACGACCAGCAGCAGGATCGCGACCGCGAGCAGCGGCATCCCCGGCATCACCGCGAGGGCGAGCAGGAACCCGAGCGAGCCGAACAGGAAGGCGCGTGCCCCGTCCACACGGTCGCCGAAACGCGCCAGCATCAGCCCGCCGATCAGCGCACCCCCAGGCTCGGCCGCCGCGAGGATGCCGATTCCGAGCGGCGAGGCATCGAACAGCTCCCGCCCGATCGGCGCGATCAGCGCGAGGTAGGAGAATGCCAGCATGTTCATCGACACGGTGATGCCCAGCACGCCGAGCACGGCCGGGTGCGCTTTCGCGACCGCGATCCCCTCTGCCAGGCCGCGGGGCACGGTACCGAGGCGGAACGGCTGCACCCACTGCGGCGCACGCACCCTGAGGGCGAGCAGGATCGCGGCCGCCGCGCCGCAGGCGGAGACGATGAAGGCGCCGGTCAGGCCCAGCGTCTGGTAGGCGAGGCCGCCGAACACGGGCCCCAGCATGCGCGTGGTCGCGGTGGTCATCGCATCGAGCGCGATCGCGCGCGGCATGGCCGCGACGCCGGCGGATTCGGCCAGCATGCGCCGCCGCGTCGAGAGTTCGGTGGACCAGAGCAGACCCGAGACGAAGGCGCCGATGCCGATATGCCAGGGATTCAGCACGCCCGCGTGCGCGAGCAGCGCCATGGCCACGGCGTTGGCGAGGGTGGCGAGCAGGCCGAGCTGGAGCAGCCGGCGCCGATCCACGGCCTCCGCGATCGCCCCGGCGATCGGTCCGAGCAGCAGCAACGGCAACGAGCGCGCCGCCGCCATCAGCGCCACGACGCCGGCCGAGCCGGTGAGGTCGAGCACATAGAGGCCGCTCGCCAGCAATTCGAGCCAGCGCATCACATTGGCGATCGCGCCGAGCAGCCAGAGACGGCGGTAGTCGGGCACGCGCAGCAGCCCGAGCACGCCCTCGGCGCGGTTCCCCCCGGCGGTCATTGCGGCGAGTGTGCGCGGGCACGGGCGATCCGGCCAGGGAGGCTCGCGCCAGGCGCCATAAGATCGCCCTGTGGCGCGCGGCGCTGAAAAAGCGTTGCAGGAAGCGAGCAATATAGCTTACGATGACATTAAAAGATGTTTATTTTTTGGGAGAGATCCAATGAATCCAGTCTCCCGCCATGCGCCGTGGCAGAGCCGGCTTGTCCTCGCGGCCATGCTCGCCGCGCTCGCGGTCCCGGGATCGGCGCTGGGGCAGGGGATCGTCGACGGCTTCGGGCGCGGTCTGGGCGAGGGGATCGGCCGGGGCCTCGGCGAGATTCTGCGCGAGGGGGTACGGCCGCCACCGCCGGCCTCCGACCCCGGCCCCGCGTCACCGCGGAGCGATCCTGCGCCTGGGCCGGCGGCCCCTCCGCTGGCGCGGGCGGAGGTGGTCGAGTTGCAGCGGCACCTGATCGCGCTTGGTTATCTGCGCGACGTGGCGGACGGCATCGCCGGCCGAAACACACATCAGGCCATCCGGGATTTCCAGCGCTCGCGCGGCCTGCCGGTGGACGGCTGCCCGACCGCTGCGGTGCTCCAGGCGACCCGGCAGGCGGTCGCCGTGGCGTCGCCGCCGGCAAGCGCGGCACCCGCCGCCCGTCCCGCCTCGCCAACCCCGACCCCGACCCCGACCCCGGTCGCGCCCGCGCCGACGCTGCGCGTTCAGCCGGCACCCGGCGCGCCCGCCGCGGCGCTGATGCTCCGGCCGCACGAGGAGGCGCGGCCCGGCGAGCGCGGCGACGACCCCGCACTGCGCACGCTCGCGCGCGCGGTGCTGACCGCCGAGCCGTCGCTGCTCGACGACCCCGACGTGCTGCTCGCGGCGGCCCGCCACCTGACCGACCAGCGCACCCAGACCTACCTGCGCGGAGGAGTCTGGGCCGGCGCCGGCCAGGCCGAGCGGGCGCGGCGGGAACTGCCGGCGCTGCTGGCGGCCGATTCACCCGGCTTCCCGCTCACCGCGCTGTGGATCACGCCGTTGAGCGTCATGGCGCACTACGACGAGACCCCCGGCGGGCTGCGGATCATCAATCCGCACCAGTGGCGGCTCGCGGTCGAGCGGGCCTTGGACCCGATCTACAGCCTGCGCACGACGATCGGCCTCGACCGCGGCGCACCGACGGTGCTGCCCGCCGCCGACCGGGCCGCGGCGACCGCCCTGTTCGCGAACCTGCCCTCGCGCGCGCCGCCGGGTATCGGGCGCGCGGATCAGGCCCGCACCGTGTTCCTCAAGACCCTGGTGCGGTTCGATCCGCCGCAGACCGTCGAGGGGCCGCGCCTGCAGCGCTGGGTGCATCTGCGCGGCACCGTGCTGGATCAGGCGATCTATGCCGACCCCGCGCTGACGACCCGCCTCGTCGACCGCGCCGCGCTCGATCCGACGCGGCGCGAGGCCCCGCTGGTCGCGGGCTTCGCCGCCGACCCGCCGGCGCCGGAGGCGCTGCCGCTGGACGCCGAGCGCAGCGCCGATACGCTCGCGCTGTTGCGCCTGCGCGCCGGCGCGGCCTTCGCCGACCTCGCCCTGCCCGGCCTGGAGAGCGAGGCCGGGGCCTGGCTCCGCGCCTATGCCAGCGAGGCTCAGCACCGGGGCTTTCCCTGGCCCGGCGTGGTGACGCCGCAGCAGATCTCCGGGTATCAGGGGATCACGGGGATCGACCGCCGTCCGCTCGAAGCCGCGTTCATGGCGTGGAACGCGCGTCGGCTCGCCGCGCTGCCGGAGACGTTGCTGCACCGCCACCGCGCCGCGATCGCGCCGCCGTTCACCGAGGCCAAGCGCCTCTCGCCGATCGCCGAGTCGCTGCGCGCCGACCGGCCCGAGGCGCGCAGCCCCGCGCGCCCCGGCGCGCCCCCGCCGGGCACGCTGTTCCGCTTCGCGCCCGGAACGCCGGATGCGCTCGAGATCGACGCCGCGCTGATGGCGCGGCTCGGCCGCGGCCCCGCCGAGGTCGAGACGCGGCTCCGCATCGTCGATGCGGCGATGGAGGACGGTGTCGCGATCGTCACGGTCGCGGTCGTTTCAGCCACCGCGCGCATCGCCGACGCCGTGGTCGCGCGGCTCGGCGCGGCGCCGGCGGTCGCGGCGCCCGCCGCGGGGGCGGCCTCGCGCCTCGCCGTGCTTGGCCTGCGCCCCGGCGCGAGCGCCGAGGACGCACGCGCCGCGCTCGATCGTCACTTCGGCGAGGACCGCGTGGTCGCGCGGCTGCTCGGGCGGACCATGGTCGCCAACGAGAGCATGCCGGGGATGCCCCGCCGGGGGCTGATGATGGCGCGCCCCGACGACAGCGACCGCGTCGCCGTGTTCGCGACCGAGACCGGCGGGCCTGCGGTCGCGATCCTGCGCAGCCTCGCGCCCGCGCAACCCGTGCCGCTCGCCGATGCGCTCTCCGGCCTGGAGGCGCTGTACGGCCCCCCCGATCTGCGCCGCGACGAGCAGCCGGTGCGGACGGCGGCGGGGATGCGGCCGAGCCTGGTCGCGCTCGGCTGGTCGGAGGGCTCGGCGCGGCCGGAACTCGCCGCGATCGCGCGCGAGCGTGCCGCCTGCGTCGGCCTGTTCGACGACGCCCGCGAGGAGGTGTGGTGGTGGCGCGAGGACGCGCCACGCTTCGGTCTGGTGCGCGGCATGCGCGGCCCTGCGGGACCGCGCTGGTGGGCCGACCGCCAGCGGGAGGTGGACTGCGGCACGACGCTGCGCGTTGCCCTCGAGGTCGAGGCCGAGACCGGCCGTGTCACGCGGATCACGGCGCTGGTCGCCGATCCGCGCGTGCTGCGGACCATCGTGCTGGACGCCACGGATCGCGAGGCGGTGGGAACGATCGGCACGCTCGCCGAGGGCATGCCGGATGTTGTCGGCATCACCGTCGGCATGGCCTGGGACGAGGCGCTGCGCGTGGCCGAGGCGCATCTCGGCGAGGCCCTGCGCGTCGCGTTCGCATCTGCGCCGACGCTCGATCCGGAAGGCCGGCGTGAGTTCGAGACCGGCACGATCCTGGTCCGCCGCGATCTGATGGAGGCGATCGGCCTCTACCGCGAGCCGCCGGGAGCGGCGGACCGCGTGGTGGCGGTGACGCGCCGGCTGCTAGTGCCCGTGGGCCAGGTCGATCCGCCGCGCATCGCCGCCGCCCTGATCGGCAAGTACGGCGAGCCCGACCGGCGCAGCGGCGGCCTGTTCCACTGGGGTATCACGGGGGAGGACGACGTGGTGTGCGGCGAGACGCAGATCGGCGGCTTCCCGGTGGCCGCGGATCGCAGTGCCCTGCCGCAGCAGACCGAAGCGGGCACGGTGCTGGAGGCGCTGCCGACGCCGCGCCTCGCCGGAACGCTGGACGGGCTGCGGCGCCTCGATCCGCCGACGCTGCTGGCGCGCGATGCCGTGCTGCTCGCCTGTCCGCCGGTGATCGGCGCGCGGATCGCGCCGAGCCTGCGCGGCGACCTGATCGAGATCGACCAGTGGGCGCTCGACATCGGCGGCTATCTCGGCCTGCTGGACGCCGCCCGCGATGCCGCGACGCGGCCGGCCGCGCCGTCCGGCGGTCCGGCCGCCGCGTCGGTGCCGTTCCGGCTCTAGCCGGCCGGCTCAGGCCGCCTCGCGCGGCGTAGGCAGGGCGTGGGGGCGGCCGAGCCAGGCGTCGGCGGCGCGGAGCGCCCGCTCGCAGTACGCGCGCTTGCGCTCGCGCCCCTTCGGCGCCTCGGCGAGCGGCGGGAACAGGCCGAAATTGATGTTCATCGGCTGGAACGTCTCGGCTTCCGCCCCGCCGGTGATGTGGGCGAGCAGCGCGCCGAGCGCGGTCTCGGGCGGTGGCGCGGACGGCGCCTCGCCGCGCGCCTCGGCCGCGGCGAAACGTCCCGCGAGCAGACCGATCGCAGCCGATTCGACATAGCCCTCGACCCCGGTGATCTGCCCGGCGAAGCGCACATGCGGCGCGGCCTTCAACCGCAGCAGCGGATCGAGCAGGCGCGGCGAATTCAGGAATGTGTTGCGGTGCAAGCCGCCGAGGCGGGCGAACTCGGCGTTCTCCAGACCCGGAATGGTCCGGAACAGGCGCACCTGCTCGGCGTATTTCAGCTTGGTCTGGAAGCCGACCATGTTCCAGAGCGTGCCAAGCGCGTTGTCCTGTCGGAGCTGCACCACCGCCCAGGGCCGCCGCCCGGTGCGCGGATCGCGCAGGCCCACGGGTTTCATCGGCCCCCAGCGCAGCGTGTCCGGGCCACGC
>CALKJX010000141.1 GCA_937995555.1 uncultured Elioraea sp. | reverse complement strand
GGCGAACGGCGCAGCCCGCTGCTGCCCGAACTCCCGACCGTCGCGGAGGCCGGCGTTGCCGGCTACGTCGCGTCGATCTGGCTCGGGATCATGGCGCCGACCGGCACGCCCGATGCCGTGGTGCAGCGGCTGAACGCGGCGATCACCCGGATCGCCACGGCCGGGGACACCCGCGCGGCCTGGGCGCGGCAGGCGGTCGATCCCATGCCGATGTCGCCGGCCGAGTTCCGCTCCTTCCTCGAGCGCGACATCCAGGACCAGGCCGCGGTGATCCGCGCGGCAAATATCCGCGTCGGGTAGCCGACAAGGAGGGGGCGCGGGGAACAGGCGGTCGCCCGTTTCCCCGCACTTGAACTCCGTGACCGGGGCCGGCGCGGCGGCCGGAGCCGGTTACTGCGCCACCCGGATCGTGATCGGGTCTTCGTAGAGCGTGAACCGGTCCTCGCCCGGCCGCGTCGCGGTGAACACCACCGCCCGGGCCGGTGTTGCCCCGCCGCAGGCACGGCTGACCCGGAAGCCCACCCCGCCGTCGGACCAGACGCCCGTCGTCAGCGCCGGCAGTTGCGCGAATGTCTCCTCCCAGGAGGGTGGCTGCTGGCCGCAGCGCCCCCGCTTGGCATGCACCACGACCGACTCGCCGACGGTGACCTCGGACAGTTCGCGCCAGTAGATGCGCTGATCGGTCATGTCGATGACCACGGGACCAGGCTCGGGTTTCGGGCCGCTGGCGTCCAGGGCCGCCTGCTCCCCGTCACCCCACCCGATCACCGCCCCGCCGGCGACCAGCAGCGCGAGCACGGCCGCGGTGGCGATCCGCCACGGGCGGGAACGGCGCGGCGCGGCAGGGGCCGACACGGACGGCGCGGCGCCGGCCGTGTCCTCGGACTCCCCTTCCTCAGGATCGGTATTGCGTTTGCGCCGATGGGCTTCTTCGTACAAGCGGGTCCAGTGCGCCAGCACCGGGTCCCCATCCTGCAGACCGAGCAGCAAGGTGAGGATGCGCGCGTTGCGGCGGTTGGGCACATGCGCGCCACGACGCCAGTTGTTGAGGCTTCGCAGGGCACTCTCGTAGGCGCCGTCGGCCTTCTTCCGGGTCAGGTTGCAATAGGCGGCGGCAAGGTCGCTGTTGTCGATATGGCCGCGCTCCAGACACACGGCATCGAACAGCCGATGCCACTCCGCGATGTCGGCAACCCTGCTCTCGATCACGCCATCCCTCCGCACGGGTCGACGCTGCGTTCGACGAGACCATACGGTAGGCAGAAACCATAAACCATTTGAAAATATTCAGCAATTCGCCGGTTTTTCCGTTCCTTCCGACGTTTCCGCCTTTGTCGTTTACGCCTGGTCCCGGCCTCCCATAGGGGCAGCGCTACGCCGTCCGCGATGTGGACTGCAATGACAACCCCGTGCCCGTGGGCACGGAGACCTGCAACCCTGACGAGTACCGAGGTGCCAATGACCGACCAGAGAGACCGGGGCCTTCGTCCCACCACCCTTCTGCTCAGCGGAGCACTGCTGACGGCCGTCGGTGCCTCCGGCGCGCTCGCCTGCCGCGGAACGGCCGAATATCCGCAGGTCGCAGAGCGGCTGGCCGCGGCGTCGCTGCCGGCCGATCAGAGGATGTCGCTGGCGCGGCAGCTCGACGAGGGCCGCGCCCTGCATGACCGCGCGCACCAGCAGAACGACGCCCGCAGCATGCAGGAATCGCTCCGCATCCTCGACCGCATCAAGGCCGCCTTGCCGAGGTGAACCATCATGGCTCGAAGCGTCACACGCCGCGCCGCGGCGCTCATTTCCCTCTCGGCCGTCGCCCCGCTGTGCCTCGGAACCGCGGCGGCAACCGAGGCCGGCCGCCTCACCGCGGAGCAGGTGCGCAGCACCTTCATCGGTCGCGAATGGACCCAGGGTACCGGAACGTTCCTGTTCTCGCCCGACGGCACCTATCGCTACCGCGACCCGCAGATGAGCGCGCGGGGAACCTGGCGGATGGACGACGACGGCATGCTCTGCACCGTCAACAGCGTGTCCGGGGTGCGCACCTGCTACACGTTCTACCGGCACGGCGACGGCTATCGATACTGGCACGACCGCTCGCGCCAGTACTGGCCAGCACAGCTCCGATGAGCGCGCCCTTCCGGACCAGAAGGAGCCTCCTGATGGCAGATCATCTGATGATCGGCGCCTCGTGGCGCCGTGCGCCGAGCCGCGTCATCGCCGCCGTCCTGGCCGCGTTCGCCGGGGCAGCGCAGGCGGAGGGTGACCCTGCCGCCTATCGGGCCGCCGTGCCCGCACTCGAACGGGCCGGCGGCGGCAAGACCTGCGTGACGTGCTTCCTCGAGCGCTACGCGCCCGCGGAGTTCAACAAGGCTTTCGCCGTCTCGGCGGACGGCGCCTATGGCGGCCGGTGGAGCAGGCGGCTCAGCATGGACCAGGTCCGCCGCGAGGCGCTGGAGAGTTGTCAGAGGAAGCCGGAGTTCAACCCGGCCAATCCCTGCGTCATCTTCTTCGAGAACGACCGGCTGGTGTGGCGGCCATGAAGGGCGAGTTGCCATCGCGTTCGAGCGTGCCGCTCGCGGTCGCACTGCTGCTCGCGTCGACCGGAACCGCCGCGGCGCAGGCCGGCATGTCCCGCGCCCCCGTGTCCATCGACGCCGTCGTGATCCTGGTGATCGTTCTCGGCGTCATGGCGTATTTCATGCGCGGGCAGATCCGCACGCAGCTTCAGCAGGACAGCGCCCGCCTCGCCGACCTGGCCGCCTCGCCCGAGGGCATGCAGAAGCTGCGCACCCAGGGCAAGGGTGTGCGGACCGCCGCGATCGTGTTGGCCGTGGTCGCCGTGCTGGTGAGCGCCGTGTTGCTGATCAAGATCAACAACACCTCGACCTGGGCGCTGCGATACGACTCCCGCGTCCACGAACAGCTCGGCTGGTGGTTCATGGGCGTGGGACTGCTCTGGCTCGTGACCATCGTCTGCGGCGCGCTCTGGCTGATCGCGTCCCGCAATCTGGCGCGTGTCGTGACGCAGCGGGTCGCCGCCATCCGGTCCCGCCTGGTCGAGATCGAGGCGGAGCTCGAGGCGCGCGCCGATCAGCCGAAGGCCGACCTGCGGGCGGAACGGCAGCTGCTCGAGTCGGAGCTGCGGCAGTTGGGCGCCTGACGCGACCCGCCGCCGCCCGCGCGATCAACGGCGGCCCGACCCGACGAGCCGGGCCGCCGTCGCACGGTGGTGCGCGTGGCAGATCGCCACCGCCAGCGCGTCCGCCGCATCCGCGCGACCCGGCGCCGCACCCGGCAGCAGCAGCCGCACCATCGCCTGCACCTGCTGCTTCTGCGCATGGCCCTGCCCGACCACCGCACGCTTCACCGCCGTCGCCTGGTATTCGGCCACCGGGATGCCGGCAATCGCCGGCGCGAGCAGCACCACGCCCCGCGCCTGGCCCAGCTTCAAGGTGCTCAACGGGTTGCGGTTGACGAAGGTCTCCTCGACCGCGGCCTCGTCGGGACGCCACACGGCGATGATCTCGGCGAGCGCCTCGTGCAGCGCCGCCAGCCGCGCCGGCAGCGCCAGCGCCGCATCCGTCTCCACCACCCCGTCGGCGACGTGACGCAGCCGGTTCGCCTCCGCCTCGATGATGCCCCAGCCCGTCACCCCGAGCCCGGGATCGAGCCCGAGCACGCGCAGTCGCCGGGGAAACCCGTCAGGCACTCAGCTTCGCCAGCACGGCGTCCGAGACCTCGAAATTGGCGAACACGGCCTGGACGTCGTCGAGATCCTCCAGCGCGTCGATCAGCTTCAGCACCGAGGCCGCCTGCTCCTCGTCCACCGGCGCCGTCGTTTTCGGCCGCCAGTCCAGCTTCGCCTCCTCCGGATCGCCGAACCGCGCCGCCAGCGCATCCCGGACCGCGAACAGGTCGTCCGGCGCGCAGGTCACCTCGTGGCCCCCCTCGCCGCTCTCGACGTTAGCCGCGCCGGCCTCGATCGCCGCCTCCAGCATCGCATCCGCATCCGCGGCGGACGCCGGGTAGCGGATCATGCCGAGCCGATCGAACATGAACGAGACCGCATTGCTCTCGCCGAGCGCCCCGCCATGCTTGGAGAACAGCGAGCGCACATCCGAGGCGGTGCGATTGAGGTTGTCCGTCAGCGCCTCGACGATGATCGCGACGCCGCCGGGGCCGTAGCCCTCGTAGCGCCGCGCCACGTAGTCCTCGGCCCCGCCTTCGCCCGACGCCTTCCTGATCGCGCGCTCGACCGTGTCCTTCGGCATGTTGGCCTGGCGCGCGGCGATCACCGCGGCGCGCAGGCGCGGATTGGCGTTCGGGTCCGGCAGACCCTGCCGGGCCGCCACCGTGATCTCGCGGATGATCTTGGCGAAGGCGCGTGCGCGTCTTGCATCCTGCGCGCCCTTGCGGTGCATGATGTTCTTGAACTGGGAGTGGCCGGCCATCGCCGCCTCGCGGTCCTTCGAGTCGCGTCCAGGGAGTGTCGTGCGGCGGGTGTGTAGCAGGGCGCGAACGAGGCGGGAACAGGGACGCGGAGCCCAGGGTTGATCGATCGCGCGGCGCTCGAGCGGCATCAGGTCTGGGCGTATCTCGCGGCGATCGGGCTGGGGCTCGCGCTCGGCACGGCCGCCCCCGGCCTCGCGTCGGCGTTCGAGACCGCGCTCTGGCCGATGCTCGGCCTGCTGCTGTATGCCACCTTCACCCAGGTTCCGCTGGTCCATCTCGGCGGCGCCCTGCGCGACGGGCCCTTCGTCGCCACCGTGCTGGGCGGCAACTTCGTCGCCGTGCCGCTGCTGGTGGCCGCGCTGGTGCCGCTCGTGCCCGGTGATCCTGCCGTGCGGCTCGGCGTCGTGCTGGTCCTCGTCGTGCCGTGCACCGACTGGTTCATCACCTTCACGCATCTGGCGCGCGGCGATACCGCGCGTGCGATCGCGGTCACGCCGGTCCTGCTGGCCGCACAGTTGCTGCTGTTGCCGGCCTATGTCTGGCTGCTGGTCGGTGGCGGAGTGACGGCGGAGGTGCCGCTCGGCCATGTCGCGACCGCCTTCGGCGCGCTGATCGTGCTGCCGCTGGCGCTGGCGTGGTGGACCGAACGACGCGCCGAGCGGGGCGGCGGGGCGCTGATCGCGCGCCTCGGCTGGGCGCCGGTGCCGCTGCTGGCCGTCGTGGTATTCCTGATCGCCGCCTCGCAGGTCGGCGCGGTCACGTCCGCGCTGCCGCTGCTGTTGGACGTCACGGCGGCCTTCGTGCTGTTCCTCGCCGGCACGCTCGCGCTCGGTGTCGGGCTGGCCCGTGCCGTCGGGCTGCCCGCGCGCGCGGGCCGCACCCTCACCTTCAGCCTCGGCACGCGGAACTCCTTCGTCGTGCTGCCGCTCGCCCTCGCGCTGCCGCCGGCGTGGCAGGCGGCGTCGATCGTGATCGTGGTGCAGTCGCTGGTCGAGCTGTTCGGCATGCTCGCCTTCCTGCGCCTGGTGCCGCGCCTGCTGCCGGAGCGCTAGCGCCAACGCGATCACGCGCAACCGCACCGTCGCGCCAAACTGACCTTCCGTCCGGTATCGGTTCGGTGGCGTCGAGGAGGCGGAGATGCGCCTGTCGGAACCCGTCGTCGGCCGACACACGCCGATGAGCGCGACGCTCGTTCCGGGCGGCGCGACCTTCCGTACCTGGGCGCCGACCGCGCGCGCGGTCCATCTCGTCACCGACCATCGCGCAAGTGCCGACTGGTCGCGCTGGACGCCTTGCGATCAGTCCCTGCGCACGCCCCTCGGCGATGGCACCTGGGCCTGGTTCGCGCCCGGCATGGCCGATGCTGACCCCTACCTGTTCTGGATCATCGGCCCCGAGGGCGGCAGCGAGGGCTTCAAGCGCGACCCGTATGCGCGTGAGCTCGGCACGCACCCTCCCTTCCCGAACTGCCCCGGCCTCGTCGGCCCCGCGCACGCTTATCCGTGGCACGATGGGGGCTGGCGGCCGCCGCCGTTCCACGAGCTGATCGTCTACCAGCTCCATGTCGGCGTGTTCTGGGGTGCGAATCTCGACGCGCCGCATTGCGGCAAGTTCCTCGATGTCGCCGCGCATCCCCTGTCTGCGCGCGCTCGGAGTCGACGCGATCCAGCTCCTGCCGATCCAGGAGTCCGACGACGATTTCGGCCTCGGCTATGCGGGTCTCGACCACTTCTCGCCGGAGATGGTCTACCAGGTCGGGGACCAGGCCGAGCTTGCCCAGCATCTGACGGTGGTGAACGCGCTGCTCGCTGAACACGGACATGCGCCGCTTGCCCTCGCCGATCTCATCTCCGGGCCCAACCAGCTCAAATGCCTGAGCGATCTCTGCCACCTGAACGGGATCGCGGTGATCCTCGATCTCGTGTTCAACCATGCCGGCGGCGGGTTCGGCGACCGCAGCCTCTACTTCCACGACCGCCAGCCCTGGGGCGGCGACAACCGCAGCCTCTACTTCACCGACAAGGGCTGGGCCGGCGGCAAGGTGTTCGCCTACTGGCAGGACCCGGTGCGGCAGTTCCTGATCGACAACGCCTGCTTCTTCCTGACCGAGTACCGCGCCGACGGCATCCGCTACGACGAGGTGACGGTGATCCGTGAGCATGGCGGCGACCGATCCTGCCGCGACCCACGGCGACGGTCCGCCATGTGAAGCCCGCAGCGATCCAGATCGCCGAGTACTGGAACTGGGACTGCGCCCATCCGGTCACGCCGGCGCCCGCCGGGCTCGGCTTCGACGCCGCCCTCGGCGACCGGCCGCGCGATGCGCTGCGTGGCATGCTGGCCGAGGCTGAAGGCGGGCGGGACGCGCATGTGCATCTCGATCGCGTGGCCGAGGCGCTGCTGCGGCCCCCCGCCTTGCCGGCCGCCTGGGCGGTGGTGCAGTGCCTGGAGAACCACGACGTGGTGCCCTGGGACTGCGACTCCGGTGCCCCGCGCGCACCTCGCGTACCGGCGGTCGCGGACCCGTCGCGCCCGCATTCCTGGTACGGCCGCAGCCGCGCGCGCGTCGCCACCGCCCTGCTGCTGACCGCGCCTGGCATCCCGATGCTGTTCGTGGGCCGGGAGATCCTCGAGGCCAGGCCCTGGCACGACGACATCCGCTTCTGGTCGCAGTTCCTGATCGGCTGGGACGAGGTCGAGCCCCTGCGCGCCAGGCGCGACTTCCTGCGCTTTGTGCAGGATCTCGTTGCGCTGCGCCGCCAGCACCCTGCGTTCAGCGGCAAGGGCGTCCGCGTACCGCAGGTGCATGCGCACGACCGCGCCCTGGTGCTGCATCGCTGGGTCGAGGACGAGGGCCGCGACATCGTGGTCGTCGCCAGCCTGAACGAGCAGGCGCTGGATCATTATCCCATCACCCTGCCCTGGCCGGGACAGTGGCGTGAGGTGTTCAACAGCGACGTGCACGGCCCGTTCCCGAACGTCGCGCCCGTGGGCAGTTTCGGCGCCGTGCACGCCGATGCCGCCTGGGGCTTCGCCTATCCCTTCGCCGCGCGCATGCGCCTGCCGGCGAACGGCGCGATCGTGCTGGCGCGCTGACGCGTCACTCCGGCAGCGCCGGCGCGAGCCGCCCGCCCTGCCGCACCGGCGCGATCCGCCGCGCGAGCCCGGTGGCGTCGTCGGTCTCGACGAACACGCCGCAGATCGTCGCCTCACCCTCCGCAGGCGCCAGCCGCTCGCCCGGCAGCTTCCTGAGGAACCGCAGCGACGCGCCGTCCTTCTGCATGCCGATGACGCTGTCGTAGTCGCCGCACATGCCCGCATCGGTCTGGTAGGCGGTGCCGCGCGGCAGGATCTGCGCATCCGCCGTCGGGACGTGGGTATGCGTGCCGATCACCAGTGACACACGCCCGTCCACAAAGCAGGCGAAGGACTGTTTCTCGCTCGACGCCTCGGCGTGGAAGTCGATCACGGCAGCATCGACCGTGCGCCCGATCGCGTGCGCGGCGAGCAGCGTGTCGATGCCGCGGAACGGGCAGTCGAGCGCATCCATGAACAGTCGCCCCATCGCGTTCACCACCAGCACCTTGCGGCTGCCGACCGCGAACACCCCTGCACCGCGTCCTGGCGTGCCGGGCGGGTAGTTGAAGGGGCGGAGCAGTCTCGGTTCTCCCTCGAGATAGGGGATGAGCTCCCGCCGGTCCCAGGCGTGGTTGCCGAGCGTCAGCACATCTACGCCGGCGGCGAACAGTGCGCGCGCGATCTCGGGGGTGAGACCGAAGCCGTGTGCGGCGTTCTCGGCGTTGATGATGACGAACTCGGCGCCGAGCCGCGCGCGCAGCGCCGGAAGCGCCGCGATCACCGCATCGCGCCCAGCGCGGCCGACGATGTCGCCGAGGAACAGGATCTTCACGCGGTCAGCACTCCATGTTCGGTCGCGATTGCGTCGAGGCGCTGGTCGTGCGGCCCGGCCGGCAGGTGTTCGGCGCGCTGCGCGGCATGGCCGCAGCCCAGGGCGATGACCTTTCCGCGCGACCTCAGCACCGCCAGCGTGGCGTCGTAGTAGCCCGCGCCGTGGCCGATGCGCACGCCCGCTGCATCGAACGCGACCACCGGCACGAGGAGGACGTCGGGCGAGAGCGCCTCCGCGCCCGTGCCCGGCTGGCGCGTGCCGAACGGCCCGGCGTCAAGCCGATCGCCGAAGCGGAAGCGGCGGAACACAAGCGGTGTGCCGCGTTTCCCGGTCACTGGCAGCACCAGCGGGTGGCCGCGGCCGGCCAGGGCCAGCATCAGCGGTCGCGGATCGATCTCGCGACCGAGCGGCCAGTACCCGGCCACGACCGTGCCCGGCGGCGGCGCGAACCGTTCCAGCACATGGCCGGCGAGCAGCAGCCCGGCGCGTGGGTCGCCGGCTTCGCGCGCCGCGAGCCCGGCTGCGCGTGCCGCTCGCTTCGCGTCGATCAGCGTGTCGGTGGGCATGGAGAAGCGCGGAGCCACCCTGGCCGTTGGCGGATCATCCTCCCAAGGCCTGCTCTCAGCAGGTGGGCGCCGTGTACCGCGGCCACGACCGCGACAGGGACAGCTCCCAATGGGAAGATCACTGG
>CALKJX010000140.1 GCA_937995555.1 uncultured Elioraea sp. | reverse complement strand
GCTGGCCGTGGCCGAGGTGGGGGCGTAAGGTATGGCCTACGCCACGCAGGCGGACATGGAGGCGCGCTTCGGGCTCGAGGAGCTCGTCGCCCGTACCGACCGCAACGCCACCGGCGCGGTGGATGCGACCGTCCTCAATCGCGCGCTGTCCGACGCCGACGCCGAGATCGACGGCTATCTTGCCACTCGCTACCGGCTGCCGCTGCCCACCGTGCCGGCCGTACTTGCACGCATTGCATGCGACATCGCCCGCTATCGGCTTTGGGAAGAGCTCGCCTCCGACGAGGTGCGCCGCAGGTACGAGGACGCGCGGCGACTGCTCGAAGCGCTCAGCCGGGGCACTGTCTCGCTGGGCCTGCCGGCCGACCTGCCGGACGACGAAAAGCCTGGCCTGTCCATGGCGGCTGCGAAATCCGGCCCCGCGCCCATCTTCGACCGCGCCGGGACTGGAGGCTATTGATGCTTGCCGCCGAGCCCCTCATCCGCGCCAGGCTGGAGCCCATGCCCGGCATCGCGGGCGGCGTGCACGGCATGGCCGAGCTCGACATGCAGTCGGTCGCCGGCAAGCGCCTGCCCGCGCTCTTCGTCGCCTGCGACGGCTACCGCGTGCTGGACGACAAGTCGCCCGGCGCGGTGAAGATCGCCACGCGCTGGCTGGTGGTGGTGGCGGTGCGCCAGGTGGCGGACGTGGTGGGCGGCACCGATGCCCGCGCCGCCGCCTCCGACCTTGCCGCCGAGGTCATGGCGCGGCTCTACCGCTGGCAGCCGTCGCCGGAGTATCAGCCCATGCTGCCTGCCGCCGCGCCGCGCCCCGAATACGCCAGTGGCGTGCTGCTCATGCCGCTGGCCTTTGAAACTTCGCAAATCATCGAAAGGAGCACATCATGAGCTACTTCTCCGGCCAGGGCCGCGTCTATATCGCCCAGCGCGACGCGAGCGGCAATCCGCTCGCGCTTCGCTGGGTGGGTAACGTGCCCGATCTCAAGGTCTCGCTGTCGACCGAGACCATCGAGCACAAGGAGAGCTACTCCGGCCAGCGGCTCACCGACCTCCAGCTCATCAAGAGCAAGGACGGGGAGTTTTCCTGCACGCTCGAGGACTTCTCGATCGAGAACGTCGAGCTCTCGCTCTACGGCGTGACCAGCGCGAGCACGGGCGGCACGGTGACCGATGAGGCGCTGCCGACAGGCGTGGCAGCCGGTGACGTGCGGCTGCTCTCCCGGCAGTTCGTCTCTTCGGTCACGGTCACCGACAGCGCGGGCACTCCGGCCACGCTCACCGCCGGCACGCACTACAAGGTGCACGCCGCCCAGGGGGCGATCGAGTTCCTGAACGTCACGGGCTTCACTCAGCCCTTTCTGGTCGACTACACGTACGGCGCGGCCAAGGCCACGGCCATGTTCCGTGCGCCGCAGCCAGAGGTGTGGCTGCGGTTCGACGGCATCAACACCGCCGATGCCAACAAGCCCGTGATCCTCGATCTCTACCGCGTGGCGATCGCGCCGACGCGCGATCTGTCGATGATCGCGGACGATCTGCAGCGCTTCGAGCTCACCGGCCGCGTGCTCGCCGATCAGACCAAGGAGGCCGACGGACCGCTCGGCCAGTTTGGCCGCCTGATCATGGCGGCGTGACGCGCCGGGCGATGACCGGGCCTTCCGCCGTCATGGACGCCTCGGCCGACCAGGATGTGTGCCGACTCCAGCGCGAGCTGATCGAGGCGCAGCGCGAGCTGCTGCGCCTGCACGCCGAGCGCGCGGACCTCTTGCGCGAGGCCGAGGAGCGCTTCGCCCGCAGGATCGCGCGGTCTCTGGATGCGCTCGCGCAGGCGGTGGGCGGTGTGAACGCGGTGCACAACATCCAGATGGCCTCCATCCGGGAGACGATCCTCCAGGCACTCGCAGAGGCGCGCGGCGAGCGCAGCGACCTGGGCGACCAGGTCTGGGTGAGCCCGGCGGTGGCCGCGCTCTCCAAGCGGGCAGAAAAGGAGCAGGCATGAGCAAGATCAAAGAGATGTCGATGGCCGCCGGGCGCGCCGTGTATGCGCGCTGGGTGCGGGTGCGCGGGCTGCGCATGCGGCTCGAGATCGCGCTCGCCATGGCGGCGATCGCGTTCGCCGCGGGCGCCTGGGTGGCGTATTGAACTGCGTGCGCGCTATGACGACGGAAAAGGAAATCGCAGGCCAGGTGGCCGAGCCAGAAGAGGCGCTCCGGCTGGTCTTGGGCGGGCGCGCCATCACGGTCGCGCCGGTGCGGGTCGGGTCGCTGCCGGCATTTTTGCGGGCAGTCGAGCCGATCGCGCGCGAGCTGGCCCAGGGCGATGTGCTGGCTGCGCTCGCCCGCGAGGCGGATCGCCTGATTGAGGCGACCGCGATCGGCGCCGGGGTCGAGCGGGCGTGGCTCGAGGCACAGTCGGTCGATGCGCTGGCCGAGCTCGCCGCGGCCGTGGTCGAGGTGAACGCGGGTTTTTTCGTGCGCCGGGTGCTGCCCGCGATCGAGCGGGCAGGCGCAGCCCTGGGCCAAGGGGCGAGCAGCGCACGAGCGCCTGGTGGGACGAGCTCTTGATCATGCTCACGAGCGTGGGCATCGGCTATCGCGATGTGCTCGACCTGCCGTGGACGCGCGCGGTGGCGCTTGCGCGCGCGGCCGAGCGGGCCGAGCGCCGGCGGCTCGCGGCGATGGCTGTGGCCATGCGTGCAGCGCAGGCCGACCGCCGAGCGTTTATCGCCTGGATGCGCGACTTCGACGGGCCCTCGGCGTGACCCCAAGGAGCGACCATGGCCGCTGAACGCGATCTGACGCTCGCCTTCCGGGTGGCGATCGACGCCGCCGGGGCGAAGCGCGACCTCAAGAGCCTTTCGCAGGCTTTTGATGACGCGCTGCGCCGCCTGGGCAAGAGCGAGGGCGAAATCGCGCTGCTGCGCCAGCTCGAGCGCGAGGTGGCACAAGGCAGGCGCACGCTCGCCTCGCTGCCGGAGGAGCAGCGCCGGATCGTGGCCCAGATGCGGGATGCGGCGCGTGGGCTCGCGCTCATCGATGCCGCGCCGACCGCCGCCGCCGGCCGCACGATCCGCGAGGAGATCGCCCGCGTGCGCGATGCCTATGTCGCGCTGCGCCGCTCTGGCGTGGCCGCCGGGGCCGAGCTTGCGCAAGCCAAACAGGCTGCGATTGCCCGCGTGCGCGAGCTGGGCGCCTCGCTCTCAGGCGTCGATGCGCCGCTCGGACGGGCCCGCCAGGCGATCGGCGGCCTTGGCAGCGCACTCGGCGCGCTCGGGGCCGCGATCGGGGCGGGGCGCCTGGTCGGTCTGGCCGACGATCTGGCGCGCCTCTCTGGCCGCCTCGCGATCACCGAGGGCTCGGCACAAAAAGCCGCAGCTCGGCTCGGAGAGCTCGGCGCGCTCGCCCAGCGCACGGCGATCCCCGTGGGCGATGTGGCGGACGCCTACGCCAGGATGGCCGGGTCGCTGCGTGCGGCGGGCGCATCGAGCGAGCAGATGCTCGCGTTTCAGGAGACTCTCGCGCTCGCACTCAAGGTCTCCGGCGCAAGCGCGCAGGAGTCCGGCGCGGTGATGCGCCAGCTCGGTCAGGCACTCCAGCGCGGCAAGCTCTCGGGTGACGAGTTCGTGTCGGTGGCAGAAAACGGCGGCCGGGTGCTCGACTACCTGGCTGCCTCGCTCGGCGTGTCACGCGGCCGGCTGGCCGAGATGTCGCAGGCAGGCGAGCTCACCACCGACAAGCTGCTCCGGCTGTCTGGCGCGCTCGGGCAGGTGCGCTCCGATGCGGCCAGGATGCCGCAGACGGTGGGGGATGCGCTCACGCGCGTCTCGAACGCGTTTTCTCAGGCGGTGGCGGGCTCGACGCTCGTGCGCCAGGCGGTGTCCGCGCTCGCGAGCGTGCTCGAGGCGGTGGCGCGGCATTTCGATCTGCTCGCCGGGGCGGCGCTCGCCGCGGGCGCGGCCTTCGCTGCGATCAAGCTCGGCGGACTGGTCGCCTCTTTTGGTGCCTGGGCGGCGTCGGTCGTGCCGGTGGTGTCGGCGCTCGTCGCCTTGAATCCGGTCACGCTGGCCGTGGGCGCAGGGGTCGCGGCGCTCACTGCAGGGCTCGTGGCGCTCTCCGCGGCAGCCTCGCGCACGCCGGAGGCGCTTGCGCAGGTGGGCGCGCAGGCGCAGGCGCTGCGCGCCTCGCTCGAGCAGGTGGGCGGCGCGGTCGGCACGACCATGAGCGCGCTCGAGGAGCGCATCGTGCGCGCCCGGGAGGCGGCCACGGCGGCCGCCGAGGGGCTGCTCGAGGCGACGGCGCAGCGCGCCCAGGCGGCGATCGCGCTGGCCGGGGAGCAGGTGGCGGCGATCGAGCAGCAGGCGGGGCGAGCCAGGCAGGCGATCGAGGCGCGCTACACGACCGAGGCCGAGCGCATGCGCGCGCTCGCCGAGCTCACGCGCACGACGGAGGCCGAGCGCGTCACGGCGGTCGAGGCCGGGCAGATCAAGGCGCTGACGCTCATCGAGACGGCGTATGAGCGGATCCGCGCGAGCGCCTGGGCGACCGCGGTCGACATCGAGCGGGCCGAAAGCCAGACGCTCGAGCGCCGGCAGGACATCTGGCGCACGCTCGTCGATACCCATCGAGGGGCCATCGATCGCCTGCTCAGCGAAAACGCCCGCTACGAGGCGGACATCCGGCGTATCGAGGAGCAGCGCCTGGCCTTCAACGCAAGCGTGGAAGAGCGCGTGCGTGAACTGCGTCGCGGCACCATGGATGCGCTCGCGGCCTATCAGGACCGCCTGCGGCAGGTGGATGAGACCACCGCAAAGGCGCGCCGCGCGCTGCTCGATGGGGATACCGAGCGTGCAGAGCGGCTCGGCAAGCGGGCGATCGAGCTCGCCCTTGCCATCGGGCGCGAGGTGACCGAGAGCGCGGGCGGGGTGACCCGCACCGTCGTGAGCGCCGGTGAGGCGCAGGCGACGGCCATCGAACGCGTCACGGCCGCGCAGCAGCTCGTCAACGAGGCCATGACCCGCGGCCAGCAGGCGGCACGGCGGGAGATCGAGCGCAATACCGAGGCCATCGCGCCGCTCGAGGCGCGGCTCGCCGAGGCGCGAGAGCAGGCCGAGGCGCTTCGGCAGGCGCTCGCCGAGCGCATCGCCGCCCGGGTGGAGGTCGACACGACGGCGCTCGATGATGCGGTGCGACGCGTGAAAGACGGCCTCGAGGCGCTCAAGGCCGGTGCGGCGGTGCGCATCTCGATCGAGGACGCGCAGGCGGCGATCGAGCGTTTTCGTGCCGACACCAAAAACATCCCGCTCGAGATGCAGGCGCGGGCGGCGACCGAGGCGGCGGCCGAGTCGATCGAGCGCTTTCGGCAGGAGGCCGCGCGCGCGGGCGTGCAGATCCCCGCCGGGCTCGATGCCGCACCGGCGCGGGCCGAACTGGGCAAACTGGTCGATGCGATCACGGCGAGCGAGGCGGCGGTGACCGTCAAGACCAACGCCGACCTCGCGCGCCAGGAGATCCTCGGGCTCGACGGCATCGAGACCGCCTCCACCCATACGATCACCGTGCGGCGGGTGGAGGCGAACGCCTCAGGCGGCCTGGTCGGCGGGGCGCTGGCCGGGCTGCGGGCAGGCGTGCGCACGCTCGCAGCGCAAACGCTGCCAGTGGCACGCTTCGCCCGCGGCGGGCTGGTCTTCCGTCGCCAGCGGTCCGGGCGGGTCTCGGGCACGGGCGACCTGGACACCGAGCCGCGACTGCTCGAAGCAGGCAGCTACGTCATCCGCAAGCGCTCGGCAGCGGCGGCGAGCGGGCTGCTCGCGCAGCTCCTCCGGCCCGGCCTGCCGCCCGTGGCGCTGCCCAGTCCACCCGGCAGCGGCACGCCGGGGCAGCGTGAACTGCCCGGACGGGGCCGGGAGCTGCCGCGGCGGGAGCTGCCGCCTGGGTTCAGGGGCGGCACCGAGGCCACCGGCAGCACGATCGAGCGGATCCTCGACGAGCTCGAGCGCACCGAGGTCGGCCGCCGGGGCGGCATGCTCGAGGCGCTCTACGACAAGATCATCGAGGCCGAGGCCGAGCGGGCACGCGTCGCCGGCATCGACCCGGCATTCACGGTGGAGATGGGCCGCAAGCTCAAGCGGGAGCGCATCGGCGCCTTCCGCGACGCAGTCGCGCGGGGCGATCTCGCGCGTGCTGCCGAGCTCTCCGATCTGATCGTCTCGCTCGTGCGCGAGCTCGTGCTCACGCGGGCGACCGGCGGGCCGGTGCCTCTGCCGCGCGGCGATGTGCCAGCCCTGCTCACGCCGGGCGAGCTGATCGTGCCGCGCGAGGTGGTGGCGCGCGTCGGGCTCGATCTGCTCGATCTGCTCAACCGCGCGCCGGAGGCGGCGCGCTCGCTGCTCGGAGGACTGCCGCGCTTTGCCGAGGGTGGCCCGGTCGGCGGCCCGGCTGCGGCGAGCATCTCCAACAGCGTCTCGATCCATGCGCCGAGCGCGCAGAGCGCGCGCGAGCTGGCGCGCCTGATCCTGCCCGAGCTCGAGGCGCTCATGCGCAGGAGAGCCACGGCATGAGCGCGCCCGCGCTCCGGCAGGCGCTCGCCGGCGCGGCGAGCAACCGCGTGCGCACGGCGCCCGCGGTGACGGCCTCCTCGGTGGCGCCGGTGGCGGGCAGCGCCCGCCCGCTGCCGACGGCGCGCGAAGGCACCGCGGTGGTGCTGATCGAGGGCGACTACGCCGGCCATGTCGACACGCTGGTCGAGCTCGAGTATGTCGACGATGCGGGCGCGGTCCGCCCCGGCGCGCCCGCCTTCGTGGGCGTCGGCAACGGCTCGCTCGAGGTCACCTCGGCCGCGCAGGCCGAGACGTTGACGCTCACCTGCGTCGAGGCGGGCGCAGCCGCCCAGGCGGCGCGCGCAGCGCTCGCCGGGGTGGAGATCGTCGCACGCAATGTGGGCACGGCTGGCAACGCAATTGCGCTGACCGTCGACCGTAGCGCACTCGTGCGAAGCGCCTCGGCCTTCTCGGTGCTCGAGCGCATCCCGCGCGGCACGCAGAAGCTCGCAAGCGCTGGGCTGTACTTCGGCCAGCCGGTCATGACCGGCGACGCGCTGCCCGAGAACGCCCTCCGGATCGCCTTCGGAGACACCGACCCGACCGTCTACCGCAGCGCTCGCCGCTGGACCGGCGGGGCCTGGGAGTATGTCTTTGAACCGGCGCTCGAGCGCGACATCGCCGCCGGCGAGGCGGTCTGGCTGATCACCGGTAGCTACACGGTCACGCTCACCGACGGCACGACCACGGAGACCTACGCCGGGGTCACGACCGCCTACGATCTGCTCTCCCGGCTCCGCTCTGAAAGCGCGCTGGTGACCGTCGAGGGCGTGGTCGCGCCGGACCGCTCGCCCGGCGGCATGGCCGCGCGGGAGTTCAGCCTGCGCACCGACGCGCATCACCTGCCGCCGCGCGGCGAAGGCAGCGAGGCGGCACGCGCCGCGCGGCTCGAGGAGATCACGGTCGGCCCGGCAGCCGCCACCGAGCTCATCGAGGCGCGCTGCTTTGCCGCAACCGCACGCGACCATCCCAACGCCCGGCTCGGGCACGAGCTCTGGCAGGTCTCGGGCAGCGTCTCGGGGGCGATCGGCGTCTTCGCCACCGGAGATCGGGTGGCCAAGCCAGGTGCGTTCGCCTTCCGCATCCAGCCGGTCTACCCGCCCGGCTTCGGCAGCGGCCCGCGCGGGCGGGCGAGCGTGCTGGGCATCCAGTACGCCCCACGCCCAGCCGGGCAGGAGGAGCCGCCGATCTGCGTCGAGAGCTTCGTGCTTGGCCCGAGCGCCATCGACCAGCAGATCACACTCGTCTACACCAAGCGCCCAAGCGGCACCTGCGCCTGCGAAGGCATGCCGGCGCCAGACCTCTCGCGCCGCCGCTGCCTGACCGGAGAGGACCCCACCGAAGGAGACCTTATGGACTACCCCGCCACCATCGCCGCCCGCATGGCGGCCCTCTGGGCATGGCGCCGCGACACCGTCGCCGCCTGGACAGAGGATTACACGCTGAAAGAATACGTCCCTAACTGGCAGTTCATGCAAAAGGACGCAGTCCCGCGACTCGATGAGATCGTAGCCATGCTCGAAGAGACCGCGGTTCGCATCGCGGATCACCCGGCGGCGCTGGCCGCCTGGGATGCCGTGTTCGCCGACTGGCAGACCTACATCGAGAGGGTGTTCTCTCCCCCCGCGCTCAGCGGCACCGTGGTCGCCGCCGAGGCCATCCCGGCCGGGCGCTTCGTGTACGTCGCGGACGGCGTGGTCGCGCTCGCCTCGCGCCGTCAATATTTTGTGCTTTGCAACGGGTTCGCCGCCAGCGCGATCGCAGCTGGGGCGAGCGTCGACGCATCTTCGCTCTCGCTTCCGGAGACCGTGAGCAGCTTCACGGGGCTCGTCCGAGGCGAGAGCTACTTCATCTCCGAGAGTACGCCAGGCGACATCGAGCCATACTCGTCCGCCAGCCCTGCTTCTCCGCAAGCGATCGGCATAGCTCTGACATCGAGCGTGCTCGATGTCAACACTTATAGATCAAGCAACCGCGAGCTCCTCCCCGAGCGCGCCCGTGCGCAGTGTGATGCGCTGCTCGCCGCGGCTGGGCTGTCTCCTCTGGGAAAAGATGACGCCAGCGTCGTCTCGGGCGACGGCTGCTGGCGTGATCGCGAGGGCGCCTTCTACTGGGCCGTCACCGGCTCGGAAGGGGGCGCCTATCTGCCCGCTTTCACTGGGGTGCCTTACTTCTCCTCCCGCCGCGTGGGCGGGGCCGCGGTGGGCACACGGGAATTCGCATTTCAGATCAATGTCAAGTGCGCCGACAAGCTCAAGCCCGGCGACACGATCCGCCTGGCCATCGGCGATGCCGCCTGGCCCGCGACCTATCAGGTGGGCGACTCCATCGTGCTGCCGCTCGTGGCCGCCGAGCCGCTCGCGCTCTCCGGCGGCCAGGCCGCCGACCCGATCCAGCGCTGGAGCGTGGAGGGCTCGCTCTCGGGGCCGCTGCCCGAGTGGAGCGCGCCGGAGTCGACCGGCAGCTACAGTCACCCGGCCTTCGCGTTCACCATGACCGGCGGCAGCACGCGCTTCGCCGCAGGCGACCGCTTTACGGTGACCGCCGCTGGCGCCCGCGTGCGCTGGCGACGCGACGGCGCGAGCTGGAGCGCGCCGGTCGACGCCGCAGCGCCCATCGCGCTCGGCGACGGGATCTCGGCCCGTTTTGTCCTGGGCAACGGGCGAGCCTTCGTGAGCGGCGACCGCTGGGCGATGGCCGTGGCGCAACCGCACTCGAGCGAGCACGTGCGCAGGGGCGGCCCGATGCGCTGGCGCTGGAGCGGTGCTTCGGCGACGCTCGATGTCGACTTTGGCAGCACGGTCCCCATCGAGATCGTGGTGGCCGCGCTGCTGCGGCTCGGGCCAGGGGCGACGCTCTCGGTGCGCCTGGGCAGCACCCCGGGCGGGGACGATGTCCTGTCCGACACAACGCTCTCACGCGGGCACTCTGCCGCGGCGCTCATGCTGCCTGCGGCGCTCGCGGCGCGCTACATGAGGCTCGGCGTGAGCGGCGAGGGCGAGATCGGCTGGCTCTACGCAGGCACCCCGGTGCGGCCTGCGCTCTCGGCCGACACTGTGCTGCGCCGTGAATACACGATCGCCCGCGGGGCGGGCGGCCTGAACCCGCGCGGCGCACTGCTCGGCGCCGGGGTGTCGGCACAGATCTCCTGGAGCGAGGGCGCGCTCTCCGATGATGAGGTCGAGAAGATCCTGGCCGAGATCGACACCGTCAAGCGCATGGGCGACGAGCCGGTGATCTGGATCGCGCAGCCCGCGCGCGCGGGCGAGGCCGTGGTCGGACGCGTGGTGGACGACTCGCTCCGGCTGGAAGACATCACAGCCTACAGGGCGACCGACGCCCAGGCGCGGCGCTGGTCACTCTCGCTCGAGCTCGCCGGGGTGCAGCAATGACCGGCGCGCGCGTGACCATCCGCACCGGGCCGGCCGGCTCGATCGCGCTCGCCCGCCCGGCGGAGGCCGAGGCGCTCGCGGCCCACCCGCTCCTGCGCGAGCTCTCGGACTGGACCGAGCGCGCCGCACAGCCCATCCTGGGCGAAGCAGGAGAGATCCCCCAGGTGCTCGTCACCCTGGACGACGCCGACCACCATGCCGTGCGCCTGCTGGGCATCCCGCTCGATGCCGAGGCGCTGGTCGAGCGCGACGGTCTGCGCATCAGCGGCCGGGTGAGCCAGGTCGAACTGGCCCCGGGCCTCATGGTGCTCACGATCGATCCCTAGACGCCGCTGGCATGGTGCACCGATGCGTCTGATGGACCCCATCCCGCTGCGCACCACTCAGGCGGTGAGCGGCTACCGCCAAGGCGGCGCGCTCGCGCGCATCTACGGCGACCTCGAGGGCGCGCCGATCACCCCGCGCCGGATCGGCGAGACCCGCTACCTCTTCGCTGACCACCCGGCCACGGTCAGCCAGGTCTGGATCGATGGCCAGGCCACTTTCGGCTGGGAAGCCGCGGTCGAAGAGCTCGCCGGGCAGGCAGCCAGCGTCATCACCCTCGCCGCGCCCCCGGCGGTCGGCGCGCAGGTGACCGCGAGCGGGCGCGGGCTGCCGGCCACGCACCCAGCGGACATCATCGATGACCTGCTGCGGTGGTGCGGCGCGACCCATCTGAGCCCGGCGCTCGATCTGCTCCGCATCGACGCCCCCGGCCTGGAGCTCGGCGTCGTGCTGGACGACCCCGCCCTGCGTCTGCGCGACGTACTCGATGCGCTGGCCAAAAACGCCGCGCTCGCCTGGTCGGCAGAGCGCATCTGGTGGCCGCCCGTCAGCGCGGGCGGCCCAGCCCCGGCAGCGCTCGCCGAGGCCAGCCTCACCCGCGCTGTGATGCGCGTGGATCGCGCCGCAGACCAGATCGACCTCGACTACGACCTGCATGCCGACGGCAAGCTCGCACGACGCCTGAGCCTGCGCGGCACACCGGCACGGGTGCGCCGCCCGCGCAGCCTGGCCGCCCCCTGGCTGCGCAACGCCCGCGCGGCCGAGCTGGTTGCCTCCCGCCTGCTCGCCCAGATGGCGATGCCGCCCTGGGAGGTCACGCTAGAAACGTCCGGCCAGATCGACTGCGGGCTCGGTGAGACCGTGCTGTTCGAACATCCTGCCTCGCCACTCGCTGGGGCCGGGCTCCTCACCATCACCGAGCGCGTGCTCACCGGAGAACGGCTGCGCCTTTCTGGCGAGCTTCGCCCGCTGGGCGAGGCGGTGCGCGCCTATGGACTCACCCTCACCGCGGCCGGCGTCGAGACGCAATACGCGGCGGTCGAAGTGGCGAGCGCTGGCGGGAGCGTCACCTTCACCGTCCTCGACCCGGACGGGCGCCCGCTCGGCGGGGCTCGCGTCTCCCTCGACGGCGGTCCGGCCCGCCTGAGTGATGCCCGCGGGCGGGTGAGCTTCAGCCCGGTCGCTCCGGGCCGGCACAGCCTCGCGATCGAGGCGAGCGGCTACCAGCCGTTCTCGATCGAGGTCTTTGTGTAGCGACCCATGGCCCGCTACCCCATCCAGCTCATCCCCGGCCTTCCTGCGCCAGAGCTCGAGCTCTCAGCCCGCCTGAGCCCGAAGAGCGCGCCCTCGCCGCCTGCGCCTCCGCCGCCTGCGCCTCCGTCGGCGGCGGAAAGCTTGGGATGGATCAACCGAGACACGCCGACCGAGCTCTGGCGCGCTCCGGTCGAGATCGGGGTCTATCAGTCGATCTGGGGAGGACAGATGTATCTGTGCGGCACCCCGGGCGTCGTTCGTGTCATAACGGGCTATGGCGGCGAACAAGCCGTGGGTGCCTGTCCGCTGTCCGGATATCAGTTCTCGGTGAACGGCTCCTCGTGCGAGGCGCTCATCCTTGGCTGGAACGAGGGTCCAGAGTACACCGCGACGATCGATGAAATCGGGCTTTCCGGGACCGCCGGCCTGTCTGGCCCGGTCTTCCAGGCGGAAGTGCTGCCCGGCCGCGTCATTGTCCTGGCGGGCTACGCGCTACTTGGGCAGGATGGAGGAGATGGCCAGAACGTCTCCGGCACCGCCACCCTCACCGTGAGCCGCGACGGCACCCAGATCGGAAGCCTCGACATCCACGTCATCGACCTCGGCACCTTCGACCCCTGGGCCTGATCGGATCCGGCCCACGCCGCAGCCGCAGTCCTTCCGCGCCTCCTTCTGGGGCGAATGGAGAGCCAGGGCGAATTTCATCGCCTTGTTTGCTTGACAATACGCTCATTGAGCGTATAATGCACGGTGTCGGCAGTCGACACCGGCGCCTCGCGGAGTCAGGGGCGGGAGAAAAAAATGAGCGCTAGCGTCATCAAGTCGGTCCTCGGGAATCGCTCGCGGTTCAAGAAGTACCCTCCCATCGGGGTGGGTGGCGCCTATAGCGCTCGTCGCGAAGTAAAGGCGCACAACATCGGTTTGCTTATGCTTGAAGGGCCACACGTGGCTGCGGGGCTTGCCCGGGCGGCCAAGGAAGCCGCAGGTAAGCCGGAGTACTGGGAAGTTGTGGCAGCAGCCACAACGCTCTTCGTCCTGACTGACGAATATCTTGAATATCTTGAAGAGGATGGTGAGATTGCCGAGAAAGCGGACCCTCTTCTCGCGGCAATCAAGAGCGGAGATGAGGATGCGGCCCGGGACATAGCCCGGGTCGAAATCGCCCACCGGTGGCACCACATCCTCCCGATTTGGGAGGACATTTCCTCAGATGCAGATATTTAAGATGAGCTTCTATCCTCTACCGAAGGAAATAAGGCAAGCCCGTCTCTCATCCGGCCTGACGCAAAGTCAGGCGGCGGAGCTTGTGCACGGATCGCTGCGCGCGTGGCAGCAATGGGAGGCCGGGGATCGGCGTATGCCGCCCGGCCTCTGGGAGCTCTTCCTGATCAAGTCCGGGCGGCGCCCGTGATTTGCTCACATTCCATGTGAAGATGATCGTCGCATGGAATGTGAGCATGTCGCATGGAATGTGAGCATTCGTCGCATTTAATGCGCGCACGCCTAGCGGCACGAGAGCCGTCTCGTTCTCTTTGCTCTTTCAGGACGCGATCGTGGCGAACGCCGCTTTCGCCGTCGGTGGACAGCCTCCACGGGGAACGCGCATCATCGCTTCTGAGCGCGGC
This sequence comes from uncultured Elioraea sp., assembly GCA_937995555.1. GTDB lineage: Bacteria > Pseudomonadota > Alphaproteobacteria > Acetobacterales > Acetobacteraceae > Elioraea. The sequence continues at coordinate 36 of CALKJX010000140.1, read as the reverse complement.
CCGCGCGTCAAGGCGCAGGCGGCGCCATGCGCGAGC
>CALKJX010000139.1 GCA_937995555.1 uncultured Elioraea sp. | reverse complement strand
CCCAGCGCCAGGCTCCAGATGATGACGAACACGAAGTCGAGCTGGTCGCGCAGCAGCGCCGGGCCCGGCTGCAGGCCGAAGATCAGCATCGCGCCGAGGAACAGCGCCATCGCGCTCGATCCCGGCACGCCGAACAGCAGGGTCGGCATGAGCACGCCGCCCTCGCGGGCGTTGTTGGCGCTCTCGGGCGCGATCACGCCGCGGATGTCGCCCTTGCCGAACTGGCTGCGGTCGCGGCTGGTCTGCACCACGTAGCCGTAGTTGATCCAGTCGATGATCGAGGACCCCATGCCGGGGATCGCGCCGATCAGCACGCCGATCAGCGAGTGGCGCACCACCAGCCATTTGTGCCGGATGCAATCGCGCACGCCGGCGAGCCAGCCGGACCCGAGCCCCGGCGCCTTCTCGGCGATCGCGCCGCCGCGGGCGAGCAGATCGATCACCTCGGGCAGGGCGAACAGCCCCAGCGCCAGGATCACCAGCGAGAACCCGTCATAGAGATACAGCACGCCGTAGGTCAGCCGGTACTCCACCGCCACCGGTGCGCTGCCGACGGTGCCGAGCAGCAGCCCGATGCCGGCGGCGAGGATGCCGAGGATCGGCCGGTTGCCGGTCAGCACGCCGACCATGCTGAGCCCGAGCAGGGTGAGCATGAACAGTTCGGGCGAGCCGAATGCCAGCACGATCGGCCGCGCGAACGGGATGAGCGCGGTCAGCGCCAGCGCGCCGATCAGCCCGCCCACCAGCGAGGCGCTGAACGCCGCGCCGAGCGCGCGCGCGGCCTCGCCCCTGCGCGCGAGCGGATAGCCGTCCATCACCGTCGCCTGCGAGCCGGCCGAGCCGGGAATCCCCATCAGCACCGAAGGAAAGGTGTCGGCGGACGGCACCGCGGCGGCGATGCCGATCAGCATGGCGATCCCGGCATAGGGATCCATGCCGAACAGGAACGGCAGCACCAGCGCCATGCCCATCAGCCCGCCGAGCCCGGGCAGGATGCCGACCACGATGCCGATGACGACGCCGACCAGCAGCATCGCCATCCGGAACGGGTCGAGCAGGATGATCAGCCCGTTGAGAAGGGCATCGAGCATGGCGCACTCGCGGTTGCGGAGGCGGGCGGGGCCGCACGCGGCCCCGTCCGCTCAAGGTCAGGTGCGCGTCAGGCGTCGAACCGGACGCCGAACTTGCTGGTCAGCATGGTCCGCGTCCAGGCCAGCACCTCGGGCGGGGCCGCGTTCAGATCCGCCTTGATCTGACCCAGGCCCGCACCGGAGATGATATCGTAGCCCTCCATGATGCGCTCGCCCGCGGCCTTGAACGCGGTGTCCTGCACCATCGCGTTCACGCCCGCGGCGAGGGCCGCTCGCGCCTCGGCCGGCGCATCCGCGTGCACCCAGAGCGTGCCGCGCGTGTTCTGCACCAGGTTCGCGATCACGCGATAGGCGTTCCACACCGCGCCCGACGGCATCCGCCCATGGATCTGCTGGTAGAGCTCGGGCGCGGTGATGATGTCGGGCGCGGCCGGATCGCGCACCGGCTTGCCCTCGGGATCGACGAAGCCGATCGCGTAGAGCGGGATCGCCTCGCCCGCATCCACCATCGGCTTGACGCGCGCGAGATAGGCGGGCGTGGCCTGGGTGGTGATCATCAGCTCGCCGCGCTCGAAGGCGAGGCGGGTGTCGCCGCGGCCGCCGAAGCCCGGGACCGCGCGGTAGTTGATCTCGAACATCTCGAGCGCAACGAGCGACTCCACCAGCCCCACCGGGTCGGTGATGCCCTTGGTGACCCGCCCGCGCAGGGTGAGGAACTGCTTGGGGTCGCGGATGCCCGAGGCGCGCACGTTCAGCGCCGTGATATGGCCCATCGGCGCGGCGACCACCGGCTCGAGCCCGTCGAGCTTCAGCCGCAGCCCCTGGAGCCCGAGGAAGGCGCGCAGGTTCAGGTGCCCCGAGGCGGTGAGCAGGGTCAGCCCGTCCCGCGCGCTGCGTTCGGCGAACTCGTTGGAGCCGCGCAGACCCCCCGCGCCGGTGACGTTCTCGGCGACCACGGTCGGGTTGCCGGGCACATGCCGGCCGAGGAACTGGGCGATGTAGCGGCCGAAGGTGTCGGTGCCGCCGCCGGCCGAGAAGGGGATGATCACGCGGATGGTCTTGCCGGCGTAGTAGGCCCCCTGGGCGAGGGCCGGGCGCGGCAGGCCGGCCGCGGCGGCACCGGCGAGGGCGGTGCCGAGCAGGGTGCGACGCTTCATGGGTCAGTGCTCCCGGTTCGTTGACCTCGCTTCTACCTAGGCGCGACCGCGCCGGGAGTCGATGACGGAACGGTGAAACCGGACGCCCGTCCAGGCCGGAGGCGCCCCACCGCCCGGGTGCCGGGCGGAGGGCGGTCATCCCGGCCCCTGACGCTCGAGCCGAGCGATCGCCCCCGCGCGCCGGTTGCGCTGGTGTGAGGGTGCGCACTCGCATCCACCCGTATGCCGGCGTAAGGTTCCCGCGCAGGACCGATCCGGTCCGCGGAGACGTGCGATGCCCGATGACCAGACCGCCCGCAGCCCGACGCGTGACGAGGCGGTGCCCAGCACGCTGCTGGCGATGGTCCGCCGCGCGGTGGACGATCTCGAGACCCTGCTCAACACGCTGTCGGCCCGCAGCGACAAGACGCTCGCGCAGATCGTCGGCCGCGTGGCGGATGAGAAGGATCCGCTGGTGGCGAGCGCGGCGGCCTTCGCCAGCCGCTGCGCCGAGATCATGGCCACGCCGCCGGAGACGATCGCCCGGCGCACCGATCTGCTCGCCGATCTGATCCGCGCGCGCGACCTCCTGAACACCGCCTCCTGGCCGGCCACCGCCGACACGTTCCGTCTCACCGCGTTCTACACCGGCAAGCGCCGGCTCGATCAGGAGAACGGCACCGCGGCGATGTTCCGCCACGACGCGCGCGCGATGACGTCCACGCGCTGGACCATGCGCGCGATCGCGGCCGTCGCGCTTGCCGTGCTCACCTACACCATCATGCTCTCGGCCGCGGCGCTGAACGGCCGTTCGACCGTCGCCGACAACCGGGCGATCCGCGGCGATCTCGACGCGACGGCCGAGATGATCGCCCGGCTCGCGGCCCCCACCCTGGGTGTCGCGTTCCCGGATGCGATCGTCGGCGAGGCGGCGCGCGGGCTGCATGTCCGCCCCTGCGACGCGCTGGTACCGGTGCTGGTGCGCGCGGGCTCCACCCCGATCGAGGTGGTGGCATTCCGCGATCCCGCGCATGTCGGCGTGTGCGACCGCTACAATGACCGGCTGCGCCAGTTGCAGATCAACGAGGCGCAGATCCTCGACTGGAACCGCTGGGTCGATCGCCTGTTCTTCGGCATCCGCGCGCGCGTCACGCCGGAGACGCGGATCGGCGCGGCCGAACCCGAGCGGGTGCTGGCGGTGAGCGAGCGCGCGGTCTCGGCGCGGGTGGACGACATCGCCGCGCTGCTGCTGCCGCTCTACGGCTTCATCGGCGCCGCCGCCTTCGTCTTCCGCCGGCTGATGCAGAAGGTGCAGGCGGCGGAGCTCGACGCGACCGAGGTCCGCCAGGCGATCATCCGGCTCGCCCTCGGCACCATCCTCGGCGGCGTGATCGGGCTGTTCTTCGGCCCCGACGGCGCCACGCCGGGGGGCGACGGGCTGCCGATCAAGGCGCTCGGGCTGTCGGCGCTCGCGCTGCTGGCGGGCTATGCGGTCGAACTCGTGTTCACCTTCTTCGACTTCATCATCCGCGCGCTGTTCACGCCCCTGAAGACCGGGGCACAGCCGGGGCAGCCCGCCGGGCAGGCCGCGCGCTGACCACGCGCCGCGAAACGCGGTGCGGGGGACCACGCTGGTCCCCCACGCCCCCTGCACTATTCCAGCGGCACCAGCCTGATCCGCCGGCCCTGCGCGGCCAGCGCCACGCGGCCGGCCTTCAGGGCGAGGGCGTCCTCGCCGAACACGCGCCGTCGCCAGCCATGCAGCGCCGGGATGGCGGGTTCGTTCTCGCCTGCGAGACGGTCGATGTCGTCGGACGAGGCGACCAGTTTCTGCGCCACGTGGTGCTCGTCGCACTTCGCCGCCAGCAGCACCTTGAGCAGCGCCACCAGCGCCGGGCTCGGCCGCGTGCCGTTGCGCTCGGGCGCCTCGGGCAGCGCGCTCTCCGGCAGCGCCTTGGCCTCGGCGATCGCGGCGAGCAGCGCCGCCCCCGCCTTGCCCTCGGCCACGGACCGCGGGAAGCCGCGCGCGCGGGCGAGCTGCGCCGCATCGGTCGGCGCCTGCGCGGCGATCTCCAGGACGGTCTCGTCCTTCACCAGGCGCTGGCGCGGGATGTTGATGCGCTGCGCCTCGCGCTCGCGCCAGGCCGCGACCGCGCGCAGCACGGCGAGAAAGCGGCGATTGCCGCTGCGGCTCTTCAGCCTGATCCATGCCTCCTCGGGATCGACGCGATAGGTCGCGGGATCGGCAAGCGCGGCCATCTCCTCGGCCACCCACTCCAGCCGTCCCTCGCGCTCCAGCCGCGCCCGCAGCTTCACGTACACCTTGCGCAGATGCGTCACGTCGGCCGCGGCATAGGCGATCTGCTGCGCCGAGAGCGGCCGGGCCGACCAGTCGCTGAAGCGGAACGCCTTGTCGATCGAGGCGCCGGCGAGCGCGCCGACCAGGGCGTCGTAGCCGACCTGGTCGCCGAAGCCGGCAACCATCGCCGCGATCTGGGTGTCGAACAGCGGCGTCGGCACGCGGCCCGTGCGCAGCACGAAGATCTCGATGTCCTGCCGCGCGGCGTGGAACACCTTGGTGACGGCCGTGTTGTCGAACAGCGCGTAGAGCGGCGCGAGGTCGAGACCCGGCGCCTGGGCGTCGATCACGGCGACGTCCTCGGGCCCCGCGATCTGCACCACGCAGAGTTCGGGCCAGTAGGTGCGTTCGCGCATGAACTCGGTATCGACGGTAACGAACCCGGCCGATGCGAGTCGGGCGCAGAGCGCGGCGAGGGCCTCGGTGGTCTCGATCAGGACGGGCGGGGGCAGGGTCGCTCTGGCGGGGGCATTCATCGGGCCTCGCTTCTACACGCGGGGCCGCCCCACACCAAGCGCCACGGGATTGGCTCATGGGAAGAGGCTGTGGGGCATGGCCATCGGCCCTGGCCCCGCTTCGCAATCCCCCTGTCGGACGGGGGCATCCGGATCGAGGGGCCTTGGGGAAGTCCGCGTCTCTCCCAAATCCTGGGGCGATGTACTCGCTCTCCCTCCACGCGCGGATCGCCGACATCGCCCCGGGCGACTGGGATGCCTGCGCGGGCGACGACAACCCGTTCGTCTCGCACGCCTTCCTCTCGGCGCTGGAGGAGAGCGGCTCGGCCTCGGCCCGCACGGGCTGGCTGCCGCAGCACGCCCTGCTGCGCGACGCCGCCGGCGCCATCGTCGGCGCCGCACCGCTCTACGCGAAGTCGCACTCCTACGGCGAATACGTGTTCGACCACGGCTGGGCCGATGCGTTCGGACGGGCCGGTGGCCGCTACTACCCGAAACTGCAATGCGCGGTGCCCTTCAGTCCGGTCCCCGGCCCGCGCCTGCTCGTCCGCACACCCACGCACCGCGAGGCGCTCGCCTCTGCGCTGATCCGCGCCGGCGAGGACCTGGACGTCTCCTCGGTGCACGTCACGTTCTGCTCCGGGGATGAACAGGACGCGCTCGCTTGCCAGGGCTTCCTGCAGCGGCTGGGGATGCAGTTCCACTGGTCGAATGACGGATACGGCACGTTCGACGACTTCCTCGGCACGCTGGCCAGCCGGAAGCGCAAGCTGATCCGCAAGGAACGCGCGCGCGCCGCGGACGGCCTGCGCATCCGCCCGCTGCGCGGTGCCGAGATCACCACGCGGCACTGGGACGCGTTCCACCGCTTCTATCTCGCAACGGTCGACAAGCGCTGGGGGCAGGCCTACCTGACGCGCCGCTTCTGGCCGCTGCTGGGCGAGCGCCTGGGTGACCGCGTGGTGCTGATGTGGGCCGAGGAGCCGGACGGCACGCCCGTCGCCGGCGCGCTCAATCTGCTTGGCGGCGATGCGCTCTACGGCCGCAACTGGGGGGCGGCGCGCGAGGTGCCGTTCCTGCACTTCGAGCTCTGCTACTACCAGGCGATCGAGTTCGCGATCGCGCACGGCATCCGGCGCGTCGAGGCCGGGGCGCAGGGCCAGCACAAGGTCAGCCGCGGGTATCTCCCGGTGCCGACCTATTCCGCGCACTGGATCGCGCATGCGGGGCTGCGCGATGCGGTCGCCGCGTTCCTGGCGCGCGAGCGTCCGGCGGTGCTGCGGCAGATCGAGGCGATCGCCGAGGAGGCGAGCCCCTACCGCGAGGTTGCGGCGCAGGATTGATCGCGGCCGCGGGGCGGGCGAGGGTCGGCCCCCGATGCTGGTCGCCCATCTCATGCTCGCCGCGTCGATGACGCTGGTCGGCGCCAACGTGCCGGTGGCGAAACTGCTCGCCGAGGCGCTGCCGATTCCGCTGATCGCGTGCCTGCGCTGCCTGCTGGCATGCGTGGTGCTGTGGCCGCTGATGCGGCTGGTGGAGCGGCCTGTGGCGGTGCCCTCGCGCGCGGTGCTGGGCAATCTGTTCTGGCAGGCGGCGTTCGGCACCGCGCTCTACAACGCAGGGCTGCTGGCGGGGTTGCGGTTCACCTCGGCGCTGGAGGGCGGGCTGGTGCTGGCGACCTTGCCGGCCGTGGTGGCGGTGGGTTCGGCGCTGTGGCTGCGCGAGCGGCTCGGGGCGCGTGGCTGGGCGGCGGCGGCGCTGGCGAGCGGGGGCATGGCCGCGATCAATGCGGTACGGGCGGGTGACGGCGGCGAGGGGTCCTTGCTCGGCAATGCGCTGGTGTTCGCCGGCGTGATCGGCGAGGCGGTCTATGTGCTGCTGGCGAAACGCAATGCGGGCCGCGTGGGGGTGATCACGGCGGCGTTCTGGATGCAGGTGTTCAGTGCGGGTCAGTTGCTGCCGTTCGCGTTGGTCTCGCTGCCGTGGCTCGCGCCGGGGTCGGCGAGCGCGTTCAATGCTGGGCTGCTGGTGTTCCACAGCCTGACCGCGAGCGTGCTGTGTCTGTTGCTGTGGTATGCCGGGTTGCGGCGCGCGTCGGCGGGTGTCGCGGGCGTGTTCAGTGCGTTCCTGCCGGCGACGGCGGCGGTGCTGGCGGTGCTCGTGTTGGGCGAATCCTTCACGGCGGTGCACGGGGCGGGCTTTGTGTTGATGCTGGGGTCGATCCTGTTGGCGACGTGGCCTGGAGCGAGCGGGCGTCTGCGTCGCGACCAACGGGAGCGGCGCCCTCCCGGGATTGGGGGTGCGGGGCCAAGGGCCAATGGCCCTTGGCCCCCGCGTGACCCATGAGAGCCTGGTTCTCCTGCACGGGCGCCGAGTGGCTGTCGCGCGATCCGGCCGACACGGTCGGGCGCCTGGCCTCGGCGCAGGCCGCGCGCGGCCTGTCGGCGACGGCGGACCAGGAAGCGGCGTGGCATGCCGAGGTGGAGGCGCTTCGCTGCGCCGTGCGGCCGGACTGGACGGTGGCACTCGAGTACGACCTGGTGCGCCTGGAGAAGCGCATCGACGCGCTGCTGCTGACCGATCGCGCGATCCTGGTGCTGGAGTTCAAGACCGGCGATGCGTCGCCGGCGGCGCTGGCGCAGGTCGAGGACTACGCGCTCGACCTGCGCGACTTCCATGCCGGCAGTCGCAACCATCCGATCGTGCCTGTGCTTGTCGTCGGCAAGGCGGAGTCGGCGTTGCCGCGCCAGCCGCCGCTCTTGTGGCACGGCGTGGTGCCGCCGATGCGCACGAGCCCTGCCGCGCTGGCGGCGTTCGTCGCGTGGGCGCAGGGCTCGATACCGGCGCCGCGGGTGCCGCTCGACGGCACCGCCTGGCTCGCGGCCCCCTACCGCCCGGTGCCGACGATCATCGAGGCGGCGACGATGCTCTATGCGCGCAACGGTGTCGACGAGATCGCGGCGGCGCGGGCGGATGTCGCAAATCTCACCCGCACCACGGCGGCGATCGACCGCGCGGTGGCGGCGGCCCGGCGTGACGACGCGCGCACCGTGGTGTTCGTCACCGGCATCCCGGGCGCGGGCAAGACGCTGTGCGGGTTGAACACGGTGTTCGGTCCGGCGCGGCAGGAGGGGGCGGCGTTCCTCACCGGCAACGCGCCGCTGGTGACGGTGCTGCGCGAGGCGCTGGCGCGGGATGCGATCGCGCGGCGTGCGTGCGGTCCGGCCGAGGCGCGGCGGCGTGTGCGCGCGGCGTTGCAGAACGTGCACCGGTTCCTGGAGGACAACGCGGCGGATCCTGCCCGCCTGCCGCCCGAACGGCTGATCGTGTTCGACGAGGCGCAGCGGGCCTGGGACGAGGCGAAGGCGCGCGCGGGCACGCAGCGGCGCCCCGGCCGGCTGACCATGAGCGAGCCCGCGCACACGCTGGAGATCATGGCGCGGCGGCCCGGCTGGGCTGTCGTCGTCGCGCTGATCGGCAACGGCCAGGAGATCAACACCGGCGAGGCGGGGCTTGCGGAGTGGGGCCGGGTGATCGCCGCGCGCGAGGACTGGCGGGCGGTGGCGGCGCCGCGGGCAGTCGCGGCGGAAGACCCGGTGCAGCGTCTCGCGAACGGCATGCCGGCGTGGCTGACCATCGATCCCGATCTCGACCTGACCGTGCCGATCCGCAGCGTGCGCGAGACCGCGGCAGCAGCGTGGGTGGATGCGCTGCTCGACGGGCGGATCGCCGAGGCGCGCGCGATCGCCGATGATGCTGGCCGCGTGCCGTTCCTGCTGACGCGCGATCGTGGCGCGATGTGCGCGGCGCTGCGGGTGCTTGCGCGCGGGGAGCGGCGGGCGGGGCTGGTGCGGTCGTCGGTTGCGAAGCGGCTGCGGGCGGACGGGTTCGGGCCGGAGGTCAGCGGCGACGAGGTGGCGGAGTGGTTCCTCAATCGCTGGCCGGACGTACGCGGGTCGGATGCGTTGGAGGTCTGCGCCACGGAGTATGCGTGTCAGGGGCTGGAGTTGGACGTCGTGGGTTTGGCGTGGGGCAACGACTTCCTGCCGGATGGCCGCGGTGGCTGGCGCGCACGCCACTTCGCGGGGACCAGGTGGCATCGGGCGGAGAAGGACTACGCCTTCATCCGCAACACCTATCGCGTGCTGCTGACGCGGGCGCGCTACGAGACGGTGATCTATGTGCCGCGCGGCGACGCGGCGGACGGGACGCGGCTGCCGGTGGAGTTCGACGCGATCGCCGAGACGCTGACGGCGGCGGGGGCCGGGGCGCTGGAGGAGGCCGCTCCCGGGCCGGTTGCGTCAACGCAGCAAGGGCTCCTATAGCGGGGTCGACGCGTTCCCTCCCGCGGGTGCGGTGGTGGAGCGGGGTGTGGGGGGACGACCGTCGTCCCCCCCACCGTTTGGAGACTGTCATGGATTTCGACCTGTTCGTGATCGGCGGCGGCAGTGCGGGCGTACGCTGCGGCCGCATCTCGGCCGGCCACGGCGCGCGCGTGGCGGTCGCGGAGTCCCGGTTCTGGGGCGGCACCTGCGTCAATGTCGGCTGCGTGCCGAAGAAGCTGATGGTGCAGGCGGCGGAATACGGCGCACTCGCCGAGGATGCGCGGGGCTTCGGCTGGGACATCGCGGTGCGTGGCCATGACTGGGCGGCGCTGGCCGACCGCCGCAACGCCGAGGTGGCGCGGCTCGCGGGCCTCTACCGCAAGCTGCTGGAGGGGGCGGGGGCCACCGTGTTCGAGGCGCATGCCCGCCTGGTCGGCCCCCACACGGTCGAGGTGGACGGGAAGCGTGTCACGGCGCAGCACATCGTCATCGCCACGGGCGGCGCCCCCGTCCGCCCGACCTTCCCCGGCGCCGAGCACTGCCTGGTCAGCGACGACCTGTTCACGCTGAAGCGGCGGCCCGACCGCGCGGTGCTGCTGGGTGGCGGCTACATCGCCTGCGAGTTCGCCGGCATCCTGCACGGGCTCGGCGTCAAGGTGCACCAGCTCTATCGCGGCCCGCTGTTCCTGCGCGGCTTCGATACGGACATCCGCGAGGGCCTGGCCGAGGAGATGCGGGCCGCCGGCATCGATCTGCGCTTCGACTGCGACGCGGTGCGGGTGGAGACGGTGCGGCGCGGCCTCATCGTCCACACCACCGACGGGCGGATGCTGGAGGCGGACGCGGTGTTCGCCGCGGTCGGGCGCAAGCCCAACATCGCCGGGCTGGGGCTGGAGGCGGCCGGCGTTGCGGTCACCGCGGGCGGCGCGATCGCGGTGGACGAGGCCATGCGGACCTCGGTACCGCACATCCATGCGCTCGGGGACGTGACCGACCGGCTGAACCTCACCCCGGTGGCGACCGCCCAGGGTCATGCGCTGGCCGATACCCTGTTCGGCGGCAAGCCGCGGACGGTCAGTCTGGAGAACGTACCGACGGGCATCTTCACCATCCCGCCGATCGGCACGGTGGGGCTGTCGGAGGAGGCGGCGGCGAAGCGCGGGCCTGTCGACGTCTATCTCGCCCGCTTCCGCCCGCTGCGCCACACGATCTCGGGCCGCGACCGCAAGACCCTGATGAAGCTGGTGGTGGACCGCGAGACCCAGCGCGTGCTGGGGGCGCACATGCTGGGCGAGGATGCACCCGAGATCATCCAGGGGATCGCGATCGCCCTGGTCATGGGGGCGACCAAGCAGGATTTCGACCGCACGATCGGCGTGCATCCCTCGGCCGCCGAGGAGTTCGTCACCATGCGCCAGAAGCGCCCCGACCCCCTGGCCGAGGCGGCAGAGTAGCGCCGTCGCGCCGGCTGTGGGAAACTCCGCCGCGGTGCAATGAAGACCATCGAGGAACCCGCCATGTCCCCGTCCTGGACCCCCGATTCCTGGAGGGCCAAGCCGATCAAGCAGATGCCGGTCTATCCGGACCAGGCAGCCTTGGCCGCGGTCGAGGACCGGGTGCGGCGATTTCCTCCGCTCGTGTTTGCAGGCGAGGCACGCCGGCTCAAGGCGGCGCTGGCCGCTGCAGCGGAGGGTCGTGCCTTCGTCCTGCAGGGCGGGGACTGCGCCGAGAGCTTCAACGACCTGAACGCCAACATCATCCGCGACAGCTTCCGCGTGCTGCTGCAGATGGCGGTGGTGCTCACCTATGGCGGCCAGGTGCCGGTCGTGAAGCTCGGGCGCATGGCGGGCCAGTTCGCCAAGCCGCGCAGTTCGGACACCGAGACGGTGGACGGCGTCACCCTGCCGTCCTACCGCGGCGACAACATCAACGGCCCGGAGTTCACCGCCGAAGCGCGCACGCCTGACCCGACGCGGATGGAGCGCGGCTACTTCCACGCGGCGTCCACCCTGAACCTGCTGCGCGCCTTCGCCCAGGGCGGCTATGCCGATCTGCACGAGGTGCACCGCTGGAATCTCGGCTTCGTCGAGCGCAGCCCGGCGGCCGAGCGCTACCGCGACCTCGCCGACCGGCTGGACCAGACGCTGTCGTTCATGGCGGCCTGCGGGCTGACCAGCGAAACCACGCCGCAGATCCGCGAGACCGACTTCTACGTCTCGCACGAGGCGCTGCTCTTGCCGTTCGAGCAGGCGATGACGCGCGTCGATTCGACCTCGGGCGACTGGTACTGCACCTCGGCGCATCTGCTCTGGATCGGCGACCGCACGCGCCAGCACGACCATGCCCATGTGGAGTTCCTGCGCGGGGTCAAGAATCCGCTCGGACTCAAGTGCGGGCCGAGCCTCGACCCCGACGACCTGCTGCGCCTGATCGACGCGCTCAACCCCACGAACGAGGCGGGCCGACTGACCCTGATCGCGCGGATGGGGGCGGACAAGGTCGAGACCAGGCTCGCGCCCCTGGTGCGCGCGGTGAAGCGCGAGGGCCGCAAGGTGGTGTGGCTGACCGATCCGATGCACGGCAACACGGTGAAGGCGGCGAACGACTACAAGACGCGCAGCTTCGACGCGATCCTGACCGAGGTGACGCGGTTCTTCGACGTGCACGAGGCGGAGGGCACCTGGGCCGGCGGCGTGCACGTCGAGATGACCGGGCAGGACGTGACGGAGTGCCTGGGCGGGTCGCGCGCCGTGACCGAGGCCTCGCTCGGCTCGCGCTACCACACCTTCTGCGACCCGCGCCTGAACGCGGAGCAGTCGCTCGAGCTCGCGTTCCTGGTGGCGGCCGAACTGAAGGCCCGGCGCCAGCCGGCCGCGCATCGACGGGTCGCCGCGCAGTAGCCCCGCGGTCTCCGTGCCCGGTCCGCCCTCGCCGCCGCCGGAGGAGATCGCGCGCCGCACCGACAGCTACTTCAGTCGGACGCGCGCGATCGTCGAGCGGTTCGGCGACGTCGAGGTCACCTACGCGGTGTTCATGCGCCGGCCGGTGATCTCGGCGCCGCGTTTCGCGATCGACTGGCTGCGCGCGGTGCGCGGCACCGACATCACGATCGAGGTGATGCACGAGGAGGGTGCGACGGTCGGCGCGGGGGACCCGATTCTCTACATCTCCGGCTCGTTCGCGGCACTGGCGGAACTCGAAACGCTCTATCTGCAGAAGCTCGGCCCGCCCTGCGTGGCGGCGTGGAACGCGTGGGCGATGTGCCTCGAGCTGCCGCAGGTGGCGTTCCTGGCGATGGACGCACGCCACTGCGCCGGCACCGAGATGGCGGAGATGATGGCGTACGCGGCATCGGTGGGCTCGCGCGCCGCGCAGGCCCAGGGGGCGAGAGGCTTCACCGGCAACGCCACCGATGCGACTGCGCACTGGTTCGGCCTGAACCGAGGCCGCGGCACCATGCCGCATGCCTTGATCGGCTACGCCGGTTCGACCGTGCGGGCCGCAGAGATGTTCCGCGAGACATTCCCCGACGAGGATCTGACGGTGCTGGTCGATTATTTCGGACATGAGGTGACCGACGCGATCGCGGTGGCCCGTCGCTTTCCCGACCTCGCCGCGGCCGGGCGGCTCGCGGTCCGGCTCGACACCCATGGCGGGCGGTTCATGGAGGGGCTCGACCCGCCATCCTCCTATGCGGTGCTGGAGCGTCACGCGCCGCATGCGATCCGGCGCTACCGCAGCGAGACGGAACTCAAATGGCTGGTCGGCACGGGGGTCTCGGCCGCCGCGGTCTGGCGCATGCGCGAGGCGCTGGACGAGGCGGGGTTCCCGTGCGTGCGGATTGTCGGCTCGTCGGGCTTCTCGGTCGAGAAGTGCCGGGTGATGGCGGATGCCAGGGCGCCGCTCGATGTGGTCGGCACCGGCTCCTACCTGCCGGAGGCCTGGAGCGAAACCTTCGCCACCTCGGACGTGATCGCCTATGGCGGCACGCCACGCGTCAAGGTCGGCAGGGAGTTCCTGTTCCGCAAGAACGGCGCCTCGCGCCCGTGATCGCGACCGTGCTCGGCGCTTCCCGCGATCCCGTCCTGGAGCAGCGCATCGGCTTCGCCTGCGCCATTGCCATCCTGTTCGTCTGGACCGGGTTCATCCTGGCGAGCCGCGCCGGCGCGCGCGGCGTGCTCACACCGTGGGATCTCGCCGCGCTGCGCTTCGGCGTCGCCCTGGTCGTGCTGTCGCCCCTGATGCTGCGGGGCGTGCTGCGCGACATCCCGCCTCAGCGGGTCCTGGTGATGGGCGCGACGGCGGGCCTCGGCTTCGCGCTGTTTGCCTACAATGCCTTTGCGCTCGCACCGGCAGCGCATGCCGCCGTACTGCTGCCCGGGGCGCTGCCCTTCGTCACCGCCGTGCTCGCCTGGGCCTGGCTCGGCGAGGCGCCGACCTCGCGGCGGGTGCTCTCGCTGCTCGTCGTCGCGGCCGGCATCGCGCTGCTCGCGGGCTCGGAATTCTTTGCCACTCCGGGGTCGTGGCGCGGCGACATCCTGTTCGTCATCGCGACCTCCAGCTACGCCGTGTTCATCGTGCTGGTGCAGCGCTGGCGCGTCTCGGCGATCCAGGCGACCGCGGCAGTGGCGCTGGGTGCGGCGCCGTTCTATCTGCCGGTCTGGTGGTTCGCCTTGCCCTCGGCGATCGGCGAGGCGGCGTGGCAGGAGGTGGTCTTCCAAGGGGTGGTCCAGGGATTGCTCGCGATGGTGCTGGCCTCTCTGCTCTATACGCGCGCCTTGGTGGCGCTGGGCTCGACCACAGTGTCGCTGTTCACCGCGGTGGTGCCGGCCCTCGCGGCGCTGGCGGCGTGGCCGGTGCTGGACGAGCCGCTCGGGTTGGGCGCGATGATCGGGGTGCTGCTGGTGACGAGCGGGATGGCGCTCGGCGTGCGCCGTGGCCGCGTTGACGTGCCTCTGGCGCGTCCGTAGCGTCCGGCCATGACCGAACGGCTCCGCCTGGCGCTCGCGCAGCTCAACATGCACGAGGGCGCGTTGGAGGCGAATGCCGAGCGGATCCTCGATGCACGCAGCCGGGCGGCGGCGCTTGGCGCCGATCTGGTGCTGACGCCGGAGCTGTCGATCGCCGGCTATCCCCCGGAGGATCTCGTGATGAAGCCGGCCTTCATCGCGGCGTGCCGCGAGGGGATCGATCGGCTCGCCGGTGCGACGGCGGATGGCGGGCCGGGGCTCGTGGTCGGCGGGCCGTGGGTGAACGAGGGCAAGCTGCACAACGCGGCCTTCCTGCTCGATGGCGGGAAGATCGCGGCCGTGCGCGCGAAGCACGAGCTGCCCAATTACGGCGTGTTCGACGACAAGCGCCATTTCGTCGCCGGCCCGGCGCCCGGCCCGGTGTCGTTCCGCGGCTTCCGGCTCGGGCTGATGGTGTGCGAGGACTGGTGGCTGCCGGATGTCTGCGAGACCCTCGCCGAGAGCGGCGCCGAGGTGCTGCTCTCGATCAACGCCTCGCCCTACGAGGCGGGCAAGCGCGACACGCGGATCGGGCTCGCGGTCGGGCGGGTGGTGGAGAACGGGCTCGGGTTCGTGTTCCTCAACCAAGTGGGCGGGCAGGACGAGCTGGTGTTCGACGGCGCCTCCTTCGTGCTGAACCCCGATCGCACGGTCGCCGCGCGCCTGCCCGAGTTCGACGAGGACCTCGTGCTCACCGAGTGGACGCGCGACGGCGACCGGCTGGTCTGCGCGCCCGGCCCGATCGCGGCGGAGGACAGCCGCGAGGCGAGCATCTGGCGCGCGATGACGCTCGGGCTCGCCGACTATGTGAACAAGAACGGCTTTCCGGGCGTGGTGCTCGGTCTCTCGGGCGGGATCGACAGCGCGGTCTCCGCGGCGGTCGCGGTCGATGCGCTGGGTGCCGAGCGGGTGCGCGCGGTGATGCTCCCTTCGCCCTACACCAGCCGCGACAGCCTGGAGGACGCCGAAGCCTGCGCCCGCCTGCTCGGCATCCGCTACGACACGATCCCGATCACGCCGGCGATGGAGGCGTTCCACCAGGTGCTCTCGCCCGTGTTCGGCAACCGCGCCCCCGACATCACCGAGGAGAACATCCAGTCGCGCTCGCGCGGGCTGATCCTGATGGCGCTGTCCAACAAGTTCGGCGACATGGTGCTGACCACCGGCAACAAGAGCGAGATGTCAGTCGGCTACGCCACACTCTACGGCGACATGTGCGGCGGGTTCTCGGTGCTGAAGGATGTCTACAAGACGACCGTGTTCGCGCTCGCGCACTGGCGCAACGCGCACCGTCCGCGCGGCGCGAAGGGGCCGACCGGGCGCGTGATGCCGGAGCGGGTGATCACCAAGCCACCGTCCGCCGAATTGAAGCCCAATCAGACCGATCAGGACTCCCTGCCGCCCTACGATGTGCTCGATGCGATCCTGGAAGGGCTGGTCGAGGGCGAGCAGAGCGTGGATGCGCTGGTGGCGAGGGGGCATGACCGGGCCACGGTCCTGCGCGTGTGGAGGATGCTGGATCGCGCCGAGTACAAGCGCCGCCAGGCACCACCCGGGGTGAAGATCTCCCCGCGCGCCTTCGGGCGCGACCGGCGCTACCCGATCACCAACGGCTTCACGGCGTTGGTGCGATGATCGGCGATCTGTTCGCGCCCGCGGGCGGCTGGGTGGTGCGCATCCGCGACCACTCGGCCGAGACCGAGGAGGAGGCGATCGAGGATGTGCGCGGGTTCGAGAGCCTGATGCACGCCAATGCCTTCGCGCGCGCCTATGTGCGCGACAGCGTCGAGCGCTGCCGCGTGCCCGACGCGACACCGGAGGAGGTGCTGGGCGACTGGCATGCCTTCGGCGAGGATGCCGAGGTGCTCGAGGCGGGCGAGCAGGGCTGGTCCAGCTCCAGCGAGCTCGCGTTCTTCGCGCGCACTCCGGCGCCGTCGGGCAGCATCGAGCGCGACTGGCGCGGGCTCGATCCGCGCCGCGACGAGACCGGCGAAGACGACGACGATGCGTGAGGACGGGCGTGCGGCGGTTCGCGTCCGCTTCGCCCCGTCGCCGACCGGCTACCTGCATGTCGGCAACGCGCGCGTCGCGCTCGCCAACTGGCTGTTCGCGCGCCGGCACGGCGGCGCCTTCGTGCTTCGCCTCGACGATACCGACACGACGCGCTGCAGGCCCGAATACGAGGCGGCGATCGAGGAGGATCTGCGCTGGCTCGGCCTCGCCTGGGACGAGGGCCCGATCCGCCAGCGCGACCGCCTTGCCGCCTACGCGGCCGCCGCCGAGCGGCTGAAGAACGCCGGCCGCCTCTATCCCTGCTGGGAGAGCGAGGAGGAGCTCGCCTTCAAGCGCAACCAGCGCCTGAAGCGCGGCCTCGCGCCCATCTACGACCGCGCCGCGCTGGCGATGACCGAGGCGCAGCGGGCGCGCGCCTTCGCCTCGGGCCGGACGCCCTACTGGCGCTTCCGCCTCTCCGCCGGCGAGACCGCCTGGGACGACCTCGTGCTCGGCCGCCGCGCGGTCAAGCTGCCGGCGGTGTCCGACCCGGTGCTGATCCGCGCCGACGGCATGCCGCTCTACACCTTCGCCTCGGTGGTGGACGACCTGGAGATGGGAATCACCCACATCATTCGGGGCGAGGACCACATCACCAACTCGGGCGTGCAGCGCGACATCATGGCCGCCCTCGGCGCCGACCCGGAGGCGATCCGGCTGGCCCATCTGCCGCTGCTGGTGGGCGGCGAGGGCGAGCCGCTCTCCAAGCGCATCGGCTCGCTCTCCTTGCGCGCGCTGCGCGCCGACGGCATCGAGCCCGGCGCACTTGCCGCCTACCTCGCCCGGCTCGGCACGCCCGACGATCTCGCCCCGGCCGATCTCGCAACCCTGGCGGCCGGCTTCGATCTCGGGCGGATCAGCCACAGCCCCGCGCGCTTCGACCCGGCGCAACTGCTGGCGCTCAACCGCAAGGTGCTGCACGCGATCCCGTTCGATGCCGTGCGCGACCGGCTGCCCGAGGGGGCCACCGAGGCGTTCTGGCTCGCCGTGCGCGGCAATCTCGACCTGGTGCGCGAGGCCCGCCACTGGTGGGAGGTCGTCTCCGGGACGATCGTGCCGCCGCCGCTGGAGGGCGAGGGCGGCTACCTGCGCGCGGCCGTCGCCGCCCTGCCGCCCGAGCCGTGGGACGGCGCAACCGCCAAGGCGTGGGCCGCCGCGCTCGCCACCGCCACGGGCCGGAAGGGCCGCGCGCTCTGGCGCCCGCTCCGTCTCGCGCTCACGGGGGAGGAGCACGGGCCGGACATGGCCGCCCTGCTTCCCCTGATCGGCCGGGATCGCGTAGTCTCGCGCCTCGACTTGGCCGCAGGAGCCGCCCCGTGATCTGTCCCCGCGCGATTTGACCGACCCTCGCGCCTGACCCATACCCTGGGGCGTCGCCCCGCACGGACCGGACGGATGACGGATCTCACGCTCTACAACTCCGCCACGCGGACGAAGGAACGCTTCCAGCCGATCGACCCGGCGCATGTGCGCCTCTATGTCTGCGGCCCGACCGTCTATGACCGCGCGCATATCGGCAACGCGCGCCCCGTCGT
>CALKJX010000138.1 GCA_937995555.1 uncultured Elioraea sp. | reverse complement strand
TGAACCGGCCGGGCGAGGCGGCGAACCCCTTGGCGCCGCCGTCCGGGATGTCGTCGAGCCGGCAGAGCACGCGCTCGGCGGCGGTGCTCAAGGCGCCTTGAACCCGCCCATCGCGCAGAGCGTGCGCCAGTGCGCGGCACTCACGGGCATCACCGACAGGCGCGACTGGCGGATCAAGGCCAGCCCCTCCAGCCGCGGCGAGGCCTTGATCTCGGCGAGCCCGACCGGGCGGGGGAACGGTCCCACGGCCTTCATGTCCACGCACACCCAGGGTGAGCCGGGCTCGGCCGTCGGGTCCGGATAGGCCTCGCGCACCACCTCGACCACGCCGACGATCTGCTTGCCGATGTTGGAATGGTAGAAGAACGCCCGGTCGCCGAGCTTCATCGCCTGGAGGTTCAGCTTGGCGGTGTGGTTGCGCACCCCGGTCCAGGGCTCCACCCCCTTGGCGACCTGCTCGTCCCACGAGAAGGCGTCGGGCTCGGACTTCACCAGCCAGTAGGCCATCGGCGGTTATCCCGCGACCTGCTGGCCGTCCTTGAACACGACCCGCATGGGGCGGATCACCATGGACTCGAACAGCCCCGCCTGGGCGTAAGGGTCGCCCTTGGCGAAGGCCTCCGCCGCTTCCCGGTCCGGCAGGTCGACGACATAGAGCGAGCCGCGCGGCTTGCCCTCGCCGTCCAGCACCGGGCCGACCAGCAGGAACGCGTCCTTGTGGGCGTTGAGGTATTCGAGGTGCTTCGGGCGGGTCGCCAGCCGCAGCTCCAGACTGTCCGGCTTGTCCACGCACTGGATGGTGAAATGCATCCCTGTCGGTCTCCGTTGCCGCCGCACACGCCGGGTTGCGCTTCAAACCCGGGCCCATGGCCCATATCATCGCCCGGGATGGATGGAAACGCAGCCCCGCGCGGCCGCAGCCTGCACCGCTTCGCCAATCCGGGCCGCTTCATGCGGCTGTCCGGTGCCGTGCTGCCGTGGGCGGCGGCGCTCGGCTTCGCCGTCTCGGCGGTCGGGCTGGTCTGGGGCCTGGGCTTCGCGCCACGCGACTGGCAGCAGGGCGACACGGTGCGGATCATGTACGTGCACGTGCCGGCGGCCTGGATGGCGATGGGCGGCTATCTGGGCCTCGCGATCGCGTCGTTGATGAGCCTGGTGTGGCGCCATCCGCTCGCAGACATCGCCGCCACCTCGATCGCCCCCGTCGGCGCAGTGTTCACGGCGATCTGCCTGGTCACCGGCAGCCTCTGGGGCAAGCCCATGTGGGGCACGTGGTGGGTGTGGGATGCGCGGCTGACCTCGGTGCTGGTGCTGTTCTTCCTCTATCTCGGCCACATCGCCCTGACCTCGGCCTTCGACGAGCCCGAGCGCGCCGCGCGTCCGGCCGCGATCCTGGCGCTGATCGGTGCCGTGACCCTGCCGATCATCAAGTTCAGCGTCGACTGGTGGAACACGCTGCACCAGCCCGCCTCGGTCACGCGGTTCGACGCGCCGGCGGTGCATGTGGACATCCTCTGGCCGCTGCTGATCGCCGGGCTCGGCTTCCTGTTCGCCTTCGCCGCGATCGTGCTGCTGCGGATGCGCACCGCGATCCTCGAACGCCGCGCGCGCGCGCTGATGCTCGCCCGTGCCGCCGAGACGCGTGCGCCGGAGGTCGTGCCGGCGTGAGCGAGTTCCTGGCCATGGGCGGCCACGCGGCCTTCGTCTGGCCGTCCTATGCGGTCGCGGTCGGCGCGCTGGTGGCGCTGGCCGCCGTCTCGCTCCGGCAGTGGCGCGCGGCGAAGGCCGAGGTCGCGCGGCTGGAGGCGCTCGGCCCGCGCCGGCGCGGTGGAGGTGGCGCATGAGTCGCAAGAAGCGCCGGCTCTGGATCCTGTTGCTGTGCGGCCTCGGCCTCGGCACCGCGACCGCGCTGACGCTGACCGCGTTCGAGGACAGTCTCGTGTTCTTCTTCTCGCCGTCCGATCTCGCGGCCAAGCCGATGCCGCCCGACCGGCCGTTCCGCGTCGGCGGACTGGTCGAGGCGGGCAGCGTGAGCCGCAGCACCAATGCCGAGGGCAGGATGGAAACGGCGTTCCTGGTCACCGACGGCACACGGTCGCTCCGCGTGACCTATACCGGCATCCTGCCCGACCTGTTCCGCGAAGGGCAGGGCGTGGTGGCGGAAGGGCGGCTCCGTCCCGACGGCAGCTTCGCCGCGTCGACCGTGCTTGCGCGCCACGACGAGACCTACATGCCGCCCGAGGTGGCGGATGCGCTCAAGCGCGCCGGGCACTGGCAGCCGGGTCAGCCGCCGCCGCCCGCGGCGCTGTGGAACACGCTCACCGCGCCGGCGACGAACTGAGACGATGATCCCGGAACTCGGCCATTTCGCCCTTGTGCTCGCGCTGCTGCTCGCGTGCGCGCAGGCGGTGACGACGCTCGTCGGCGCGCGGCTCGGCGAGCGGCGCGGCGCGCTCTTGATCGCCGCCGGCCCGCCGACCGCGATCGGCGGTGCGGCCTTCGTCGGGCTCTCGTTCGGATGCCTGATGTGGTCCTACGCGGTGAGCGACTTCTCGGTCGCGAACGTGGTGCAGAACAGCCACTCGCTGAAGCCGATGCTCTACAAGCTCACCGGCACCTGGGGCAACCACGAGGGGTCCATGGTGCTGTGGATCCTGATCCTGGGGCTGTGCAGCGCCGCGGTGGCCTGGTTCGGCACCAACCTGCCCGCGACGTTGCGGGCGCGCGTGCTTGGCGTGCTGGGGCTCATTGCGGTGGGCTTCCTGCTGTTCACCATCCTCACCTCGAACCCGTTCGAGCGCGTCTGGCCGATCCCGGACGACGGCACCGATCTGAACCCGCTGCTGCAGGACCCCGGCCTCGCCTTCCATCCGCCCTTCCTCTATCTCGGCTATGTCGGCACTGCGGTCGCCTTCGCCTTCGCCTGCGCGGCGTTGATCGAGGGGCGGGTGGATGCCGCCTGGGGCCGGTGGGTGCGGCCCTGGACGCTCGCCGCGTGGTGCGCACTGACGCTCGGCATCGCGCTCGGGTCCTGGTGGGCCTATTACGAGCTCGGCTGGGGCGGGTTCTGGTTCTGGGA
>CALKJX010000137.1 GCA_937995555.1 uncultured Elioraea sp. | reverse complement strand
CCGGTCGTCTTTTCCTTGTAGGTGCACCAAGGCTTCGCAACGCACCGCCAACATTCCGGCTTGCGCGCCTTGCACACGTAGCGCCCGTGCAGGATCAGCCAATGATGCGCATCGCGCAGATACTCGCGCGGGATCCGCTTCACCAGCGCCTCCTCCACCGCACGCACATCCTTCCCCGGTGCCAGCCCCGTGCGATTGCCGAGCCGGAAGATGTGCGTGTCCACCGCCATCGTGTCCTGCCCGAAGGCGACGTTCAGCACCACATTCGCTGTCTTGCGCCCGACCCCCGGCAAGGCCTCCAGCGCCGCACGCTCCGCCGGCACCTCGCCGCCATGCCGCTCGACCAGGATGCGCGACAGCGTGGCCACGGCCTTGGCCTTGGCGCGCCAAAGCCCGATCGTGCGGATGAACGGCGCGATCCCCTCCTCACCCAGCGCCGCCATCGCCTGCGGAGTCGGCGCCGCGGCGAACAGCCCGCGCGTCGCCCTGTTCACCGACGCATCCGTCGCCTGCGCCGACAGCACCACCGCCACCAGCAACTGGAACGGCGAGGCGTAGTCCAGCTCCGAGCGCGGGTTGGGATTGGCCCGCGCGAGCGCCTCGATGAAGGAGCGGACATCCGCCTCGGGCATGCGTCGCGCACGCGGGCGGGCGGCAGGTTTGCGTGCGGAGGCCGGCATGGCGGGTTCATGCGCGGACCGACCGCGCCGCGCAATGCCCCGCCTTATCGAGGCGCGAAGCGCGGCCTATCTTCCCTGCATGGCCCGCGACGATGCTCCGCCGGTCTTCACCGCGACGCTCACGCCGCAGCGCAGCCTGGACCGCCACGGACTGTGGGTCGCCGCCGGCGTGCTCGGCGTCGCCGGTGCGGCCGTCGCGGTGCTCTTTCTCGCGCTCGGTGCCTGGCCGGTGGTCGGCTTCGTCGGCATCGAGATCGCCCTCGTGATCGCCGTGCTGCTCCTGCACCACCGGCGCGGCCGCACAGTCGAGGAGGTGGTGCTGGACGCGCGCACGCTCACGGTGACGCGTCGGCACGGGCGGCGCGCGGTGACGCGCTGTGAGTTTCCGCCGGGCTGGCTGCGCGTCACGGTGGTGGACGACGAGCATGGCCGACCGGCCGGCGTGCTGCTGGCCTCGCACGGCCGGCGCCTCGCGGTCGGGCGGTTCCTCACCCCCGAGGAGCAGGCCGCGTTCGCCGCCGCGCTCCGCGCGGCGCTGGCCACCTGGCGCGCACCCTACAGCGTCGCCTGCTGAGCGAACTCGCGCGCGACCCCCGCCACGCGCGAGCGTGGCCGCAGCGTCAGTTGCCCGGCTGGTCGATCGGGGCGAGCGACTTGATCAGGTCGAACACCCGCTTGCGCACCGACGGGTCGGTGATGCGGTAGTAGGCTCGCACCAGTTCGAGCGTCTCGCGCCGGTGCAGCGTCTCGTCGTCGAACCCCTCCTGCGGCTCGGCGAAGCCGACCGCGCGACGCACCGCCGAGCCGCCATACTCCTTGGCCAGCGGCTCGGGCATGTCGTCGAAGAAGAAGCTGATCGGCACGTCGAGCACACGCGCGAGATCGAACAGACGCGACGCGCCGACACGGTTCACGCCGCGCTCGTACTTCTGCACCTGCTGGAAGGTGAGCCCGAGGGCTTCCCCAAGCCGCTCCTGGCTCATGCCCAGCAGGGTGCGCCGCAGCCGGATCCGGCTGCCGACATGCACGTCGATCGGGCTCGGCCTGCCTTCCCGCTCGGGCTTCTCGGTGATCTCTTCAGTCATCATCCAGTCCCCCTTTCGGCCGGAGGCTGGCATTCCCGTCTCGCTCATCCGACCTTCATCCCCCAAAGACACGACCGGTTCCTTCTGCTCCAGTCATCGAGGGAGGGTATACGATACAACTCTAGCGCGTCAACGGCAGATCAACCCGCTGGAAAACATATCACCACCACCGCAAAAGACGTATTTTTAAGACACTGCTTGCGTCCGCCTGCCGAGTGCGATTGCACCACCAAGCAACAGAATCGAGATGCCGACCGGCAACCATACGCCCGCGCGCGCATACGGCGTCGGTGCACGCGCGGCCGGCAACGGCGCGGCGATCACGCCCGTCAGGTCGAGCCCGAGCGACGCGACGACGCGCCCGCGCGCATCGAACACGGCCGACACGCCGGTATTGGCCGCGCGCACCAGCGGCAACCCTTCCTCGACCGCGCGCATCCGGGCCGAGGCGAGATGCTGGTAGGGCCCGGACGAAACGCCGAACCACGCATCGTTCGTCAGGTTGAGCAGCCAAGCCGGCCGCTCGCCTGACGCGACGACGTTGCCGGGAAAGATCACCTCGTAGCAGATCAGCGGGCTGAACGGCGGCACGCGCCGGTCGGGCAGCGCGAGCGTGCGCGGCCCCGGCCCCGCCGAGAAGTCGAGATTGCCCGGCACAACCGTCTCGATCGGCAGCACGGAGCGGAGCGGCACGTACTCGCCGAACGGCACTAGGTGGTGCTTGTCATAGATCGCCACCACCTCGGCGTTGCGGTCGATCGCCAGCAGACTGTTCCAGACCCGCACCGGCGGCCCGGCCCCCTCCGCGCGACGCTCGATCCGCACGCTGCCGGCGATCAGCAGCGCGTCCTCCGGCAGTGCGCCGGCCGCGAGCGCGCGCGCAGTGGCGTCGCTGTCGAGCATGTAGGGGCTCGCGGTCTCGGGCCACACCGCCACAACCGGCCCCGCGCCCGCCGCTGGTGGAGCGTTCGCGGTGAGGCCGAGATAGCGCCGGAAATGCGCGATCCGCAGCTCCTCGCGCCACTTGTGCTGCTGCGCGACGTTGCCCTGCACGATGCGGAGCTCCACCGGCCCCGGCGGCGGCTCCTCGAGCGCGAGCCGCGCGAGCCCGAACAACGCCCCGCCCGCGAGCACCACCCCGCCCACGGCCCACGCCGCGCGTCCTCGAACCAGCGGCAGGCAGGCGAGCACCACCGTCAGCGCCGACAGCCCGTGCGTGCCGATCCAGGCCGCGCCCTGCACCGGCAACGCGCCGAACGCCCAGACCGTGCCGAGCAGATTCCACGGGAACCCTGTCAGCACGTAGCCGCGCGCGGTCTCGGCGAGCGTCCAGAGCCCGGCGAAGGCGAGCACGCGCGGCCAGCCCTCGGGCCAGCGCAGCGCCAGCACCACAGGGGCCGCGACGAACAGCGCCAGCACCGCGGCTATGCCCGGCACCGCGAGAGGCACCAGCCAGGCGAAACGCTCCGCCTCCGTCAGGAGCGCGTTCGAGATCCAGTAGAGCCCGGCGACGAAGTGCCCGACCCCCCAGGCCCAGCCGACGAGCGCGGCGCCGCGCGGGGTCGGCCGCGAACCGGCCAGCAGCAGCAGGCCTGGGAAGGCGAGCCAGAGCACCGGCACGAGATGCACCGGCGGGAACGCGGCGGCCGCCAGCGCGCCGAGCGCGGCCGCGGTGACGGGCGCGCGCCAGCCGCGGCGGACGCTGAGATGCGACGCGAGGCGGGAGAACACGGCGCCGCACCCTGCCCGCGCGCGGTTGCCGATGGCAAGGGGGCGAAGGCCCCCGGATCAGCGCTTCGCCGGGCGGATGCGGAAGCAGGAGCGCGCGGCAATCCAGTCGCGGCCCGAGACCTGCTCGGGTGCCGCGCCGGCCAGCACCTGGCGCACATCCGCGATCACTTCCGCGCGCTTGCGGTAGTACTGGTGGTTCGCGTCCGTCACGCGGTCCTTCAACGAACCGCCGGTCTCGGAGACGTCGGTGCAGTCGACCAGCGTCACCTTCTGCGGCAGCTGCGTCAGCGTGCGCGGCCCGGTCGTGCCGAGCCGGTCGGGATTGCCCTTGCTGATGTCGCTGATGGTGAGCGCGCGGTCGTTGCGGGCGAAATAGACGCAGACGGACTCCGCGAGCTCCGGCAGGCGGGCGAGTTTCCTCTGGTCCTCGAAGGCGTCATTGTCCTCGTCGGCCGCCATCAGGAAGATGGTCTTGAACAGGCGCGGCAGCGGCCG
>CALKJX010000136.1 GCA_937995555.1 uncultured Elioraea sp. | reverse complement strand
GCCTCCACCACCGCCGCCGCCGACCCCGCCGCGCCCCACCCCCCCGCCGCCGCGGCCGCCCGCGCCACCGCCGGCTGTGCAGACCCCGCCGGTGCAGCGGCCGCAGGAGGGCTCGACCGCGCTCCAGAACACGCTTGAGCGGCTGCGCCAGCAGCAGGCGCAGCAGCGACCGCCGCGCCCGAGCCCGCCGCAAGGGGGGCGCCCGCCGACCCCGGGCGCGCCGGGCGGTACCGCGCCCACTCCAGGGCTCACCCGCGGCGAGATCGACGGGCTGCGCGAGCTGATCGAGGGCTGCTGGAGCGTCGATGCCGGCATGCGCGGGCTCGAGGAGATCGTGGTCGAGCTGCAGGTGCGGCTGCGCCCGGACGGCTCGGTGGTGCAGGTGCGTCCTGCCGGGCCGACCAACACGGGCGATCAGCGCTGGCGGACCGTCTACGAGACGGCGCAGCGCGCGCTGCTGTCGCCGCGCTGCAACCCGCTGCCGATCCCGCCCGAGAAGCGACCGACGGTCGAGACCGCCGTGTTCCGCTTCAACGCACGCGGGCTTGTGCGCTGAGCCGCCGCCCGCTCACGCGACTGCAACCGGCCGTCCATCGACCGCGTTGATGCCCTGCGCTATGTGCACCCGCCGGCCGCCATTCCGGCCGAGCCGCAAGAGGTCCCGATGACCGGTCGACTGCTCACCGATCGCGAGTACGAGGCGCTGGAAGCACTGTCCTTCGGCCGGCGCGGCCTGCTGGCCGGGCTGGCCGCCGTGGCCGCCATCGGCCTGCCCGGCACGTCGCGTGCCCAGGGCCCTGTGATCGACATCACCCGCGCGCGCACCGACCCGATGCCGATCGCGATCCCGGATTTCGCCGGCGCCCAGCCCCATGGCGCGCAGATCGCCCAGGTGATCACCGCCAATCTCGCCCGCTCCGGCCTGTTCCGCCCGATCGACCGACGCGCCTTTCTCCAGGAGTCGCCCGACGCCACGCCGCGCTTCGCCGACTGGCGCGCGATCGGCGCGCAGGCGCTGGTGACCGGCAAGGTCGATCAGCAGGGCGATCGGCTGCGCGTCGAGTTCCGGCTCTGGGACGTGCTGCCCGGCACCCAGCTGAAGGGCACGGCCTTCACCACCTCCGTGCCGAACTGGCGCCGCATCGCGCATATCTGTTCGGATGCGATCTACGAGCGCTTGCTCGGCGAGAAGGGCTATTTCGACACGCGCATCGTCTACGTGGCCGAGAGCGGGCCGCGCGACCGGCGCGTCAAGCGCCTCGCCATCATGGACCAGGACGGCGAGAACCACCGCTTCCTGACCGACGGGCAGTGGCTCGCGCTGACGCCGCGCTTCCACCCGAGCGTGAACCAGGTCGCGTTCATGTCGTTCTTCCGCAACGAGCCGCGCGTCTATCTGCTCGACGTGGACAGCGGGCGGCAGAGCCTGCTCGGCAACTTCCCCGGAATGACGCTCTCGCCGCGCTTCAGCCCGGACGGCAACTCGGTGCTGCTGTCGGCCATCCGGGGCGGCAACGCCAACATCTATCTGGTCGATCTGCGCACACGGCGCGAACGCCAGCTCACCAGCACCGGCGCGCTCGATGTCAGCCCTTGCTTCTCGCCCGACAGCCAGCAGATCGTCTTCAACAGCGATCGGGGCGGCAATCAGCAACTCTACGTCATGAATGCCGACGGCTCGAACGTGCGGCGCATCAGTTTCGGCCAGGGGCGCTACGCCACGCCGGTGTGGTCGCCGCGCGGCGACCTGATCGCCTTCACCCGGATCGCCGGCGGCACCTTCGCGATCGGGGTGATGCGCCCGGACGGCTCGGGCGAGCGCATCCTGTCCGAGGGATTCCAGATGGAAGGCCCGACCTTCGCGCCGAACGGCCGCGTGCTCGCATTCTTCCGCGAGACCCCGGCGCGGGATGCGCGCGGCACCGGCTACTCGGCGCGGCTCGCCTCGATCGATATCACCGGCTTCAACGAGCGCGTGCTTGCCACGCCGACCGATGCCTCCGACCCGGCATGGTCACCGTTGATCCCCTGATCCGCCACAATCCCGCCCAAGCTTGACCCGACACGACCGCTCACGCTATCGCCCGCGCTCAGGTTGCGCCCGGAGTCGGGTAGAGCGCACGACCGTACATCCCCCATGGAGAAGGCACGCCTGTCATGAAACTGAAGCTGCTGGCCCCCGTCGCAGCGCTGGCCTTCGTCGTTGCCTGCGAGTCCACGCCTGAGCAGTCCGGCGCGGCCACCGGCGCCGGCCAGGCGACCGGTCCGCGTCCCGGTTCGCAGGAGGACCTCGTCGCCAATGTCGGCGACCGGGTGTTCTTCGACTTCGACCGCTACAACATCCGCGGCGATCAGCGCCCCACGCTCGAGCGTCAGGCCGCCTGGCTCCGCCAGCACGGCGCGGTGATGGTGCAGATCGCCGGGCATGCCGACGAGCGCGGCACGCGCGAGTACAACCTCGCCCTCGGCCAGCGCCGCGCGGACTCGGCGCGCGACACGCTGGTCGCCCTCGGCGTGGCACCCGCGCGCATCAGCACCATCAGCTTCGGCAAGGACCGCCCGATCGCCCTCGGCTCGAACGAGGAGGCCTGGGCGCAGAACCGCGTCGCCATCACCTCGGTCCGCTGACGCGGGCGCGGTTCCGGGAAAGGGCGGCGCGGCAACCCGCGCCGCCCTTCGTCGTTCATGACCCGCACGCTCGCGCGCCCGTCGCTTGCGGTGCCGCGCGTCGCGCCGTAAGCGGGCGGCCGAGGCCGCATCCGAGGAAGGAAGGTCCAGCGATCCATGCGCACGCTCAGGCTGATCCCGCTTCTCGTGCTGTTCGCCGCCCCGGCCCTCGGC